>PKWT01000250.1 GCA_003132125.1 Micrococcales bacterium
TGCGCGGCATCGCCGACCGCCGCCTCAGCGCCGATACCGCCACCCCATGACAACGCACCTGGGTCTTCCGGCAACAGGACTCGTTCAACGGGCTTAGGTCGACGACGCCCCACGGGCCACCGAGTTGCGTACGCCAGAAGAGCGCGACGCGGGGCACCCGCAACTGGGGGGACTCATCGCCTTCGGCAATAGTTCGTTCGAACTTGGGGCAATGTCTTTGCGAGCCAACGGATCCTGAACCGCGACGTGTTGCTTCCATCGTCCGCTGAGCGGGCTCCAACCGACCGCGAGGCCCTATCCGGGTGCAAGGTTGTCAGAGGTGGATCGACCGCTACCCACACCAGTCACGCGGCCGGGATCGGCAACCGGTCACCGTTCACTGACCGGGTCACCGATCGCTCTCAGGGCGCCAACGCCGTTGCAGAGTGAGGCGCGACTTCCGAGTAGGTTCACGGTCGTGATCAACACGGCACAATTCGTGCTCAACCCTCATACGGTCGGTGGGCGCCTCCTCGGAAATGTGGCGTCGGTACTCATCACAGCAACAGGCAACCTCTTCTCCGGCGTCTGCATCGACACTGGTTCAGGGACCGGCTTTTGTGCCGAGCACAGCGCCATCGCCGCCATGGTGACAGCTGGCGAGTACCAGATCACCAAGATCGTCGCCGTCTGGCGAGACGACGACGGCTTGCTCTACGTGTTACCGCCGTGCGGACGCTGCCGCGAGTTCATCAGACAAGTCGACCCAGCCAACCTCGACACCGAGGTGATCCTTGGCCAGCATCGATCCGCAATGCTGCGAGATCTGCTGCCAGCTCATGACTGGCCAGAGCCGCTGACTTCTGACTGAGGCACACCGACTCGCCATCCCCCAAACGAAAATCCGGTCGGCGCCAACCCAAGCTGATGACCTCGGCCATCGCACACCCGAAGACCGTTCCGCTGCCGGGACGGCGCCAACTACCGGACATGATGACAGCGCGTTGCGCGAGTGCGACGAATCCCGTTGCACCCGGTATAGCGAGCGTCATTCCGCCCAGAATGACGCAGGCGGCTGTCCCCGACGAAACAACGCACTCAAGTAGCCGAATTGAGTGCGTTTGGCGCCCGGCGCGGTCGCGGAGCCGATCAATAGCCGAACGGCTGATGGCATGGCCAGAGTTATTCAGATGTGCTTCTTTTGGTAAGGAACAGGTCAAGGACAGGGCAGCTCCACGCCAGTAGCAGGAGTTCACCGGCGTACTCATGTTCGATAAATACAGGGGGAGGCACATTACGAACAAGCCCAACGGGAAGACCGTTGCGATCGCAGCCGGGACGGTGCTTATGCTCGCTGGCGCCGGCATCGCCTACGCGTACTGGACCGCAGGTGGCTCGGGCACCGGCACCGCCGGGGCTGGGTCGCGGTGAAACGGCCGGCTTGGATCAACGTGGTGGGAGCAAGACCATTTCACTGGTTCGCCAGGTTCCACGGTGCTCGAACGGCTGACCTGACACCTCAGACTTACCGTGGCCCAGATCGGCGGGTGCGTCTGGCTTCCGCATCGGGCATCCCCATGAGCGGGCGCTGGTTGAGCGCCGCCTGCGTGACTGGAGTGGTGGGCGCGATTGCCTTTGACATCCTCGCAACCAGGGCCTCGCCCGAAGCCGCCGCTGTACTCGCCGTGCTGACCCTGTGCTTCTCCTGCAGTCTGCTGATGGCCGCGGCCGTTGGCGAGTTCGTCGTGTGGAGGCTGTCCGGCCGAGCTGCACATGCCTATCGCCTGATTGCGTACGTGCTCCTGGGGATCACATGTGGCGGGCAGTGGGGAGTGGTGCTCGGACTGGACTTTGGCCTTCGAATGGCACTGTTCGCAGGTGCAGCAGTGCTGGGGACCGGCACAGCCTCCGCTTTGGCCTTGGCCAAGGCGATGCGTTGCGCCGATGTCGATTCAAGCGTCAATCCTCTCCGCTGGGGCAGTCGCACGTCCGGTGCCACTCTGCTGGCTGCCGCGGGAGGGTACGGCGCCTTGGTCCTCGCCGGGCAGGGCGGTTCTGTTCGGCCGCAGGCTGTCGCGGCGGCGGTCATGGCCCTGGTATGGGCGCTGGTCGCTCTTGGCGCGGCTGTCGGGACGGCCAACAGTGATGACGCGATCATGACCGGGGTTGGCACCATACTTCTGAGCCTGGCTGCCGGCATGAGCGGTTTCTCGGCCCCGCGCTCGCTTGTCATGGCCACCGTCGTTGAGGGAGTTGCCGTGGTCCTCCTCTCCGGCCACGCGCTGCTGACCCTGCGTGCCGTCCTAGCTGAGCAGAAGGAGGAGGGGCGTGAGCTTGTTGGTATCAACGCGGAGGCCGAGGTGGCCATGAGCGACGTGCGTTACCGGTTGCACGACGTCGTTGCGGGCCTCGCCGGTCTACGCATTGACGCGGCCGCGCGTGCCCTCTTGCAGCCGAGGCTTCCTGCGGCTCCGCGGACTGGCTTCGCCGACGGGTCAGACGTCGCGGACCCCACCACGTGGGTGGGTCAGCTCGATGACCTGCTGCAGCTGGCTTCGCGACAGGTCACCTGCCGCACATCAGTGAGTGTCATGAGCGAGATAGCTCCAGTGGTCGAGCTGGCGCGCCGTCGTGGCCAGGATGTGAGCCTCAGGGGTGCCGACGTGGTCGCGAGGGCCGTGCCGGGAAGCGTCGCGGCGGTGCTACGCACGCTGCTGGACAATGCCGCCCGCCATGCGCGCCGCAGGTCGGTTGTCGTTCTGGTGGACAGAGGATGGGCACCAGATGGTAGTCCGGCGGTGGAGGTGAGAGTTCGGGACAACGGCCAGGGAGTCGGGGATCACCTGGCCGGTTCGTTGTTCGTTCCCGGAGTCGGCGGCGCTGATGGCGGGCAAGGGCTGGGCCTTTCGAGCGCACGCCAGCGCGCGCAGGCCACGGGAGGGGACCTCTATCTGGAAAACCCAGGTGAGTGGGGTGCCTGCTTCGTTCTGCGCCTGCCAGCTGAGGAGTACGAGAACTCGACCCCGCTTGAACCTATCCCCGTCGGGGATTCACCAGCATGAGCGACCTCACCCTGGCTCCTGGTCGGCTGACCGGCGCGGTCGTGCTCGTCGTGGAAGACCAAAACGTTGTGGGCGGGAGCCTGGCTGCCGTGCTCAATGCTGCCGGGGCCCACGCCGAGTCGGTTGTCCCGCTCACTTTCGTAGGGTGCCTCGAACACGTTGACCGGCTGTTCGAGGTTCATGGCAGGCTGGTCGTGCTTCTGGACCTCGACCTCGGCCGAGATCTTACCGGCGAGGACCTGCTACCGGATCTCCTCCGCAAAGGGGTGCAGGTGCTGGTGCTTACCGGTTGCGAGGAGCCCGTGCGCCTGTCGCGCCTCATCAGGGGCGGTGTCGCTGCGGTGCTGTCCAAGACCGAGCCGCTCGAGCGTGTTTTCGCCGCAGTCGAGGCAGTGCTCACGGGTTCCCCTGCGATGCCGGCAGAGGCGGCGAACGTCCTCCACCTGGGCGCCCGCGTCTCCGAGGCGGAGCGGGTGAGGCGGGAACAGCCTTTCCGTGCCCTCACGCAACGCGAGGGCACGGTGCTTCTCGGACTGATGCGCGGTCGTACGGTGGCGGAGCTTGCTCAGGAGTCCGTGCTCTCGGTGGAGACCATCCGCAGCCAGGTCAAAGCCATTCTCGCCAAGCTCGGGGTGCGCACCCAACTGGCCGCCGTGGCGCGGGCGAGGAGCGACGGCTGGAGCGGATGAAGCCCGCGGGCCCGATCGCCTGAAAGACTGCGTTGCCATCACTCGGGGCCCCGCCGCACCAACATCCCTGTCTTGCCAATTTCCCCTGTCTTGGTGAAGACGGGCCCGTGTTCCCACAGCACAGTGGTGATTGCACCGGAACCGGGCGCAAAACGAAATGGAGATCCCCGTGAAAAAGCTTCTGATCGCAGGCGCCGCAGGCGCCATGATGTTCGGGATGACAGCAGCCTCCGCATCCACGCTGAACCTTGCAGGTCCGGGCTCGTGGTTCCACCACACCGTCCAGCAGAGCGAAAACGCCACGGCCACCTGTGCTAGGGGCGCTGTCGAGGTTGCCACGCAGGTCACGGGCACTACGGTGGCGAGCGTCGTCCTCAAGCAGCAGGAACTGCAGGGCTGCGCCGGCAGCGAGGTACAGGTCGTGGCTTACAAGGCCGACGAGACCCAGTACGGCGCCTCGAGCAAGACCCGCATTGTCGCGAACGGCCTCGACACGGTTCTGACTTTCAGCCCGGAGCTCAACGCCCAGGAGATCGCCAGCTTCCGGGTGACCATCGCCGACGACATCGTTTCCCCGTAGTCAGGTCGCCCGCAGGGCATGACGTCTAACCGAAGGGGCCGGGCTCGCCGCCCGGCCCCTTCGGCGCCGAGCCGAAGGGAATGGCCATGGTTCACGCGCTGAGGCGGTGGGCGATCACCGCCGGAACCGCCCGCTTGCTGGGCTGGCTCGTGTTCGCTTTGATGACCCTGGCGTGGTGGTTCACCTTTGCGCCGACCAGCATCGGGGGACCGGCGTCCTACATCGTGGTGGCAGGGACGAGCATGGAGCCGGGGTTGCACACAGGCGACCTGGTCGTGACGCGGGCACAGCCGACATACCGAACCGGAGAAGTACTGGCTTTTGCTGTTGACGGCGGCCATGTGATCCACCGGAGCCTCGGCAAAAATGCTGCCGGCGCCTGGATCACCCAGGGCGACAACAGGTCCACCCCCGATGGCTGGCAGGTGCGCAACAGCGCCATCCTCGGAGAGCAGTGGCTGACAATCCGCGGCTTCGCGGCGCCCACCTCGGTTGTTCATCGGTGGTGGTTCGCCCCCACCGCGGCCGCCCTGACCGTTTTCCTCTTCCTGATGCCATCACTGCGACGGCGCCGCAGCCCCGAAGCTACCACCTGGTTGAGAGACCACGCGATGTCTGGGCGGCCAGGACCCCGGCGGACCTCCGACCTGGTCATTACCTGGTGCTGCGCCGGGAGCTTCCTGGTCTGCGCCGCTGCCGCGCTGTCAGCTGGCCAAGCCGCCTCCGGCATCCCCCTGTTGCCCGTCACCGGTGGGGTCTTCGCCTTCGGCGGCTTCCTTGCCTGGGGCGGGCGGTGCTGGGGTTGGTGGGGTCGGACGAGGCCGGAACGAGCATTGCTCCGTCTGCGCTCGGCGCTGCGTGCGGTTGACGCGTTCCCGGCCGGGGCAGCCGACGGCGACTCGGGGCAGGTCTGGGGCCGAGCCCTGACGCCTGCTCCCTCGGTGCGCAGCATCGCGAGCTTCGCGCAGAGGGAGCAGGCGCCAGTGCTCTGGCTCCGCTCCGGCGCCGACCAGCGTCTGCTGGTTGTCGGCCGGAGGACGGCCCTCTCGCTGAGCCTTGGGGACGCCCCGACAGACGCAGCATTCACTGCATCGTGGGCCACCAGAGTGCGCAGAGCTATCAGGGCACCTGGGTGGGTCAGTGGGGCCGGGCTGTTAGTGATACTTGCCCTCACGATGTTGCACGCTGACGCGGCGACGCCTCGCGTGCATCTCGGCACAGTCGTTCATGTCCAGGTGCCTGTGACGCTGGCTGATGTTCAGACCTACCTGCTCCGTATGCGGGAATAGGCGGAGAGACCCTTAACGAGGCGACGTTCTATGCCGCGATGGGTGCGACCTTGCCGAGGTGGGTTCGTTCCTGCGGGATGCCTGGGCGACGGTCGTGAGTAGCCTTCGCACATGTCCTCTCTCCCTCCGACATTGGCCGAAGGTGTCATCGATCAGCCGGCCAAGAGCCAGCTCGAGGCGTTCCTCGACGAGCACCGAGCAGCGTTCAACGACTGCCTTGACGGACTGACCGAGGAACAGGCGCGCCGCTCTCTGGTTCCTTCCCGAACCACACTGCTCGGTCTGGTCAAGCACGCGACCTTCGTCGAGAAGGTCTTGTTCGACGAAGCCGTCACCTGTCGCTCGCGAGCCGAAATCGGCATCCCGGCAACCCCCGACGAGTCGTTCGTCCTCGATGACGACGACACCGTCGCATCGGTCCAGCAAGCACACCGCGCAGCCTGTGAGGCATCACGTCGGGCGACGTCATCCCTGGGGTTGGAGGACCTGGTCCATGGCAACCGGCGCGGCCCGCTCCCGCTGCGTTGGGTGTACTTTCACGCCTTGCGAGAGCTCGCTCAGCACTGCGGGCATGCAGACATCCTGCGCGAGCAGATCCTCAGCGAGTAGCGCGCCAGCAGCCGCTCGCCGATGCCGCATGGGGTGCCTTGACTGCAATGTCACAGCGGCTCCAACAGCGCGTTTGGAAGGATCGCGTGGCGCGCCGAGGGCGGCCGGTCAGATGAAGGGGCCCTTCATCTGACGCGCATTGCCCGCTGCGAGGTTCGCTCGGCTGCGGAGCACGGACTCGAACGCGTCGGGCTTGTCGGGGGTGACGATGGGGGCTGACCTTGCGTCCGAGGTCGACGATAAAGCCAGCCCTCTTGTTCGATCGCTTCCTGTCGAGGTTGGCCCAGTACCGCGGGTTGCCCGTTCCCCAGAAGCGCCACTTGCCGGACCACAGGCCCTTGATCTCGATGCGTTGGAGGCCCTTGATCTGCGTGTACGGGACGCTCTTGGTACCGAACGGGAAGTAGTAGGAGTGGATCTCCAGCCGGTCGGTGCCGCACACGATCGTGCCGTCGTCGTAGGTCTCGCTCACCCTCGAATCTTATCTCCGGCTCGAAAGCTCGAACATGGCCGCGAAGAGTGCGTCACACCGCCGCCTATCGCCCACCGTTGGGGCGGGCATCACAGCGCCCAGAGTGACCCTTCGCAACCCGCGTCGGATTGCCGTGCCAAGAGGCCGAAGGATGTCTTGTGCTGCGATCATCCCGTTGTCCGTTAGGAAGGGGCGTCCCGACTTCGCGAACGGGCAGGTGTCATTGGGTCGCTCGGAGTGAACTCAACCGAACCCGCCACTTCGAACACACGTGAGTCACTGCGCCGTAGAAGGCTCCGAGCCGTCACGGTCGCTCGTCCGTCGTTGGGACCCCCGTCGCCGCCCACCGATACTCGTGGAGCCCAGATTGGGAGAACATCCCGCCGAAGGACGCGCCAAGGCCAAGTGGTGTGGCTGACTTGATAACCGAGCCGCCGGCCCGCCGGCGCCCGCGATACGTGTCAAAGTCGACCGACGGAACGGCGGGGTCACGCGGGAGCAGGGCGATTCGCCTTGTGTGGGTCGCGCGAAGCCAGTTATCAACGTTCACGGAGAGGTACGCACCCAGCGAGTCGATGACCGCATCACTGAAGTCAAGCAGTGGCGCAATGGCCGCGCGATCAAGATCGATACGAGTTCCCTCCATGCCCTGGGTTAGCCAGATCCGGGAATGCGTGGCCCCTGAGGTAAGGCCGTAGATGAACGCGTAGTCGCCGAACGCGTCCTCGGCAAGCGACGTGATGTTCCTGCGGATCAGCGCGGTGCCCTGCCCGTAGCTCACGGACTCGACATAGCCCCTCTTGTTCCGCCTCACCGTGAAGCCGTGCTCGTGGAGTTTGGTCTCGTACTCGACCACAACCTCGGTAACCCGGCGGAGATTCTCTTCTTGACCTGGTGTGGCCTCCAGGAGCGTGAGCTGTCCAGCATTGCTCTCAAAGAACATCGCTGCGCTTCGACAGAGCCGGGACTCAACGCCGCCGCCGGGGCAACACAGCCAGATGATGCTTAGAGCAGCTTCCATCACCGATCGCACAAGTGTCAGGTCCGCATGGGGAGTCATTGGGCGATCCCGAAGGCACTCGATCGCTTCCAAATGCTCGTCTGCGGACAGGCAGAGGGAGGAGGTCAGGAAGCCCGCGACCTCCAGAGTCTCCTTCAACCAACTCCGGTCGCGGAAAGGCTGGCTCTCGCACCAAGGCAAGTCCGCCGCCCTGGTGCTCCCTTCGGGAGGGTTCTCAAAGGCATCGCGTAGGACACGCAAGGCTGCGGTGGCATCCCGCCGCTGCTGTCGTAAGACTTTGAGACCCAGGCTCGCCGCCGAGGCACTCATGCTGTGGCTGAGGCATTGGTCCGGCGGTCGAGTATCCGCATGAGCAAGTCCGCAAGCAAGACGATCTCGGCCGCCTCGGTCGCATCCGTGTAGTCGACTGGCCTATGCGAACTCGGATTCTTGAAGACCCCCATGGCCCCCTTGAAGAGTTCCATTGTGGCAACCTGCTCGCCAGCCTCAGCGTCTACATCGACAAGCTGCCCCCCTTCGCTAGGACCGAAGGCCACCTGCATGAGCTTTGTCCCGACAAGGCTGTTTGATAAACCCGCCATCTCTCGCACCCGAACCTCGACGGCCTTCATTGCGGCGAACACGGCCAACTCGTACTCGCCCATGAGGAACTGACGCTCGACCACTTCCGCGAGGGAGGCGTGTAACTGCATGCCCAATCTCGCAGCCGCGTCCATGTGGGTGACACCCTGGTCGAGAGCCTCGTGACCAGGGCGCGTTATGAAGTAAGCGTTTGAACTCGACTGCGACGGATCCCAAGCGACGAGCCCGCGGCTGATGAGCCACGCCCAACCTTCTGACAGCGCGCGCTCCATGCCTCGGCCCTGCACGGTGCCCCGTTGCTGGGACACCTTGATCCAGTTGTCCCGGTTCCAACCGCTGCTCGCCTCGAAGTCTCGGAGGATCTCCATCGCCAAGGAATTGATTGGCATCGTCAGGGTCGCGTCCTCCGGGTGCTTCCAAGCCATGTGCAAATTATCCTGCCATGGCCACGACCATCCGCCACGCCACGCTGACGCGCAGATGCATGAATGCAACCGCAATTGCGACCCGAGGGCGCGTCATATCGCGGCGAATTCAACCGGTCAAC
>PKWT01000293.1 GCA_003132125.1 Micrococcales bacterium
CTGAAGGCGTTGGTGAACAGCAGCAGCATGGCCCCGATGAAGGAGGGTGCCAGGATCGGCCCGGCGACATGGCGCCAGTAGTTCCAGGTGCTGCCACCGAGGGACTCCGTCGCCTCGCGCCACTGTGGCCTCAACCCCTCCACCGCGGGCAGGAAGACGATGAGCATCAGCGGGATCTGGAAGTACGTATAGACGAGGACCAACCCTTTGTACGGTTCGTACAGCCAGTTGCTCCCGCTGAGGTCGATGCCGTACTTCTTCAGCCAGAGGGTCATGAATCCCTGAGCCCCGACGGTGGCGAGGAACGCGAAGGCGAGCGTCACGCCTCCGAACTGGGCCAGGACTCCGCACACAGAGGCGACCAGTCGGCGCATCAGGCCACCTTCGCGGGCCGTCGACACGGCATACGCCAGCAGGGCTCCGAGAACGGCCCCCAGGACGGCNNCGAACGCGCCGACGATGACGATCAGGGTCGGTATGCCCAGGAAGATCGTCGTGTAGGCGAAGAAGGGTAGGACGCCGAGCATGGCGCCCATCGGTTTGCGGCCGATGGGCGCCATGGTGCTCGGGGGCTCAGCCAATGGCCGCGGCCCAGTTGGCCGTCAGGTAGGCCTTGGCCTTGTCGCTCTGAGCAGCGGTCAGGAACACCGGTGTTCCTTCCGCCTTGGGAAGGGCGTCATAGGCGGCCTTGTCGATCGTGCCCGCTGCGACCATGGCCTCTTCACGCACCGGTCGTGCCCCACCCTTGAGCCACAGGTTCTGGCCCTCGTCGGAGTAGAGGTACTCCTGCCACAGNNCGAGCTTGGCGCCCTGTGCGACGTTCAGGTAGTCCCAGTCGAAGACGACCGGCGTCTGGCCGGACTCGATCGTGGCGCCGGTCGGGTCAACGGGCAGGAAGTTGCCTGCAGCGTTCAGCGACTTGAAGAAGGCGACGCCTTTGCTGATGTCGTCGGCCGTTCCGCCCTGGCTGATGGCGGCCATGACCACACCGCTGAATGCCGCGCCGGCCTTGGTCGGGTCGCCGTTGAGGGCGACCTTGCCCCTGTATGCGGGCTTGAGCAGGTCCGCGACCTTCGTCGGCGCCGGGACCTTGCCCGCGTCATAGCCGATGCTCATGTAGCCGCCGTAGTCGTTGACCCAGAGGCCGTTCGCGTCCTTCAGCGCGGCGGGGACATCGCCGAACGTCGCCACCTTGTATGCGGCGAACATGTCGGTGTTGGCGCTGGCCACGGCACCACCCAGGTCGAACACGTCAGGAGCTTTGGACTGGCCCTTGAGGTTCTTGGCCGCGGTGATCTCGTCGGCGCTCGAGGCGTCGGGCTGCGCGCTGTCGACCTTGAGACCGTACTTGGCCTCGAAGCCCTTGATGATCTCGCCGTAGTTGGCCCAGTCCGGCGGAAGCGCAATGACATTGAGCGTCCCCTCCTTCTTGGCGGCCGCGACCAGCCCGGACATTCCGCCGAGGCCCGTGGCAGACGTCGCGGACGACGCATTCACCCCCGCCGTGCTGGTGCTGTCGGAGGTCTTCGCGGGCGGGGCGCAGGCGGCGATCCCGATCAAGGTGAGTGTGGCAAGAGCCGCAACACCGGTTCGTCGAGCCGTTCGTGTCATCACTTCAACCTCCGGAGATGGTGTGGGAGCTCATCCCGGCAGGTTAGCGCCGAGACATCCCATCGATGCAGGGTCTCACGAAGCCAGGCGCAGATGAACCACAAACGCTGCTCAGATGAATGACAAGCCAGGCGAAGATGAACCATGAACCTGGCGGGGTAATGAGCCGTCGTTCGACCGCTCACGCGTCGGCACGTGTCACGCCGAGTGGTTGGATAGGGCCCGTGAGAGATCGAAATACGTCAGTCGTTGTCCTTGGCGGCGGCCCCGGAGGATATGAGGCGGCGCTGGTCGCCGCCCATCTCGGGGCGGCTGTCACCGTTGTCGATCGCGACGGTTTGGGGGGTGCTGCGGTCCTCACCGACTGCGTACCGAGCAAGACGCTCATCTCGACCTCGCACTCTCTTTCCCGCATCGAGGTGGCGGGCGGACTCGGGGTCCGTTTTGACGGGGTGAAGAGCGGGCATGACGCCGCGGCGGACCTGGGCGCTGTCAACGAACGCATTCTTGATCTTGCCGCCGCGCAGAGCCGCGACATCGAGGAACGGCTCGAGACGGTCGGTGTGCGAATCTGCCGCGGTATCGGGCGCTTGGTGTCACCCTCGAGGGTGTCCATCGAGCTCGTCTCCGGAACCACCGAAGAGCTGGATGCGGATGTCGTGCTGGTCGCGACCGGCGCCACTCCTCGGGTGATGGACTCGGCGCTGCCCGACGGGGAGCGGATCCTGACCTGGCAGCAGCTGTATGCGCTGACCGACGTCCCGAAGCGACTCATCGTCGTCGGGTCGGGTGTGACCGGCGCCGAGCTCGCGGACGCCTATCTTGGCCTTGGCAGCGAAGTTGTCCTGGTCTCGTCGCGTGATCGGGTGCTTCCGGGTGAAGACGCCGACGCTGCCACCGTGATCGAAAACGTCTTCCGGCGGCGCGGCATGCAGGTCATGAACCGTTCCCGTGCGGCTGGTGCCAAGCGGGTGGGCGACGGCGTGGTCGTCACGCTGGAGGACGGCCGCGAGATCACCGGATCGCATGTGCTGCTCGCCGTGGGCTCGATCCCGCAGACCGGGGACATGGGACTGGTCGAGACAGGAATAGCGCTCACCGACTCAGGACACATCCGCGTCGACCGGGTCTCGCGTACCTCCGTGAGAGGCGTGTATGCCGCGGGCGACTGCACGGGGGTCCTCCCCCTGGCGTCCGTGGCTGCCATGCAGGGCCGCATCGCGATGTCGCACGCGTTGGGGGACATGGTGGCTCCCCTCAACCTTCGAGTCGTCAGCGCCAACATCTTCACCGATCCCGAGATCTCGACCGTCGGATACTCCCAGAACGACATCGACGAGGGGCGCATCGATGCGAGAGCGGTGATGTTGCCGCTCTCGACCAACCCCCGGGCGAAGATGCAGAACGCGCAGGACGGCTTCATCAAGCTCTTTGCCGCCACCGGCAGCAACACCGTCGTCGGCGGTGTCGTGGTGGCTCCGCAAGCCTCCGAGCTGATCTTCCCGGTCGCCCTTGCGGTCCAGCACCGGCTCACCGTGGATCAGATCGCCAACACGATCACGATCTATCCGTCGCTGTCGGGCTCCATCGCTGAGGCGGCCCGGCGCCTTCACTCCAGCGACTGATGCAGCGACTGATGCAGCGACTGACGTAGCGGGGCGGGCTAAGCCTCCGGGCGGTCCGAACGAGCCCCTGACCCGGAGTCACTGGTCGGGGGGTCCATCAGCCCATCCTTGATCCATCGACGCTTTCGGCTCTCGGAGGCGGCCGCGCGCACCTTACGGAGCAG
>PKWT01000248.1 GCA_003132125.1 Micrococcales bacterium
CGCTCGGCACGGGTTGACCGACAAGGGTGCCGCCATCCGCGCGGGCTCGATCCTGCGCCCACCTGACGAGGGCTGTGCCAATCCCCCGGCCACGGTGGTCGGGGTGCACGGTCGCATCGGCGTAGCGACCCTTGAACACCTCGGCGAAGGCAATCAGCGTCCCGTTGTCGGCATCGTCGACGTCGACGATGCCGACGCTCTGGCTGGCGAGGTCGAAGCTGGGCCGCTGCCAATCACCGACGATGTCCTCGTCATCGATGAGCGCCTCGCCGACGTCATGGATCTCGGAGGCTCGGGCGAGGTTGGCCACGGGCACGGCGTCGGCCATGGTCAGTGGACGCATCTGCAGACCTGATGGGAGATCCATGGCGCACATCATCGTGCCTCAAGTGCTCTCATCGCATGTGATTTGCCGCGGGCGCCTGACGGTGGGCCACCGTCCCGGGGCGCATCGCGAGTCTGGGAGAATCGCCAACTGTGACCCAACTCCAGGTAATCCTTGCCGTTGCGGCAGTCATTGGTATCGCCGGGATCGTTCTGCTGGTCGCGCTGGTCCGTGGCCGTGGCCGCGCCGGCAAGACCACGGGCCTTCCGGCGCAGACGCCTCCGACGCCGGCGGGTGGTGCCTCCGGGGCCGGATCCGGGTCCGATGCCGACGCTGCGGAGTCCTCGCCCGGTCCTCTCGGCGGGCTCAGCGTCGACACCGTCGAACCCGACCTCGAGGCGTTCGCTCCAGCGCCGTCGGTCGAGCGTCCCGAGTCGGCCTCTGGTCGCCTGCAACGTCTTCGGGCCAGGCTGGCTCGTTCCAACACCGCACTGGGAAAGGGCCTGCTATCCCTCTTGTCCGGTGGGGGACTGGACGAGCAGGCCTGGGAAAGCGTCGAGGACACGCTGCTCAGCTCGGACCTGGGCGTCGAGGCGACGATGGAGCTGGTCAGCTCGTTGCGCACCCGGGTCAAGGTCGAGGGGTCCCATGATGAGGAGACCGTCCGCGGATGGCTGCGGCAGGATCTGCTTGCGCTCGTGGACATCTCGATGGATCGCTCGATCGCCTCCTCGCGCGTGGAGGGCCGTCCAGCCGTGGTGATGGTGGTCGGAGTCAACGGGACCGGCAAGACGACCACGGTCGGAAAGCTGGCTCGCGTCTTCGTTGCCGAGGACAAGGACGTTGTCCTCGGCGCCGCCGACACCTTCCGTGCGGCCGCAGCCGACCAGCTGCAGACGTGGGGTGAGCGCGTCGGTGTGCCCACGATCCGCTCCGACCGGGAAGGCGCCGATCCCGCCGCCGTGGCCTTCGACGCTGTGAAGGCCGCGGCTGAGATGGAGGCCGATGTCGTTCTGATCGACACGGCCGGCCGTCTGCACAACAAGGTCGGGCTCATGGATGAGCTCGGCAAGGTCAAGCGGGTCGTGGAGAAGCTGAGCCCCATCGATGAGGTGCTGCTGGTACTGGACGCAACGACGGGACAGAACGGTTTGCGTCAGGCCGAGGTGTTTGCCGAGGTCGTCAACGTCACCGGCATCGTCCTGACCAAGCTCGATGGCACCGCCAAGGGCGGCATCGTCGTGGCCGTCCAGCGCAAGCTCGGCGTCCCGGTCAAGCTGATCGGCCTCGGCGAGGGCCCCGACGACCTGGCACCCTTCGACCCCGAAGCCTTCGTCGATGCGCTGATCTCCTGACCCATGGATGAAACGCCAGCTGCAGATGCGTCGACCGATGACTCGAAGGTTGAACAGATCCTTCACGGCGGCAACACCAGCGTCGTCGTGCGCGTTGGTGACACGGTGCGTCGGCATACGGGTCGCTGGACACCGGCCGTTTACGCGCTGCTGGCGCACCTGACGTCGGTCGGGTTCGCCGATGCCCCGACCGTCCAGAGCATCGATGGTGGCGAACCACGATGTCGCGCCCTACAACGCGATTCGGCGGCCCGACGGTGGCCTGACCGTCATCGACTGGGACTTCTGCGCGCCGGGTGACCCGATGGAAGATCTGGCCTTCACCTGCTGGTCGTGGGCGCCGTTGTGGAGCGATCGGACAGCCGTGCGGCATGTGTTCGGGGACGGGTCCGTCGAGGCTTCTGCTGTGCGTCTCGGCGCTCTGGTCGGGGCCTATGACCCGGACCCTGAGGATCGCTCGAGGTTGCTGCCCGCCATACAGACGATCATGGATGCTCACGCGAAGGGGCTCGAAAGGCTTGCAGCGCAAGGTGACCCGGCCTTCGCGAAACTCTTCGAGTCAGGGGTGGCGGACAGTGCGCGGCGTGATGCCGCATGGGTCAGCGACAACGAAGCCGCGCTCAGTGCTGCGCCTCGCGGAGTTACCTGATCCTTACCTGACCCGTGGATTGCTAACACGGATGTAACAAACGGTGGCACGACCCGAAACCGTTGACAGACAAAGTTCCCTCATGACTATTGACACCGGCGACACCGCCTGGGTTCTCGCAAGTGCCGCTCTGGTGCTGCTGATGACACCGGGCCTAGCCCTCTTCTACGGCGGAATGGTCAGGGCCAAGAGTGCCCTGAACATGATGATGATGAGTTTCGGAGCGATGGCGACGGTCGGCGTCACCTGGGTGCTCTGGGGCTACAGCGAGGCTTTCGGTAACTCGTGGCACGGGCTGATAGGCAACCCGTTCCAGCACTTCGGGCTCGGAAACCTCCTCAGCGGCGACGCGGCCATTTTCGGCTACAAGGCGGCCGCAAGCGGCGTGCCGGCTCATGGCGGCATCCCCGCATTCGCCTTCGTGGCGTTCCAGGCAGTGTTCGCCATCATCACGGTGGCACTGATCAGCGGGGCGATCGCAGACCGTGCGAAGTACTCGACCTGGCTGATCTTCACCGTGATCTGGGCGACGGTCGTCTACTTCCCGGTCGCGAACTGGGTGTTCGCGTTCGACGGTTACGCGGCCGAGAAGGGTGGCTGGATAGCCAACCAGCTCAAGACGATCGACTTCGCCGGCGGGACGGCTGTTCACATCAATGCCGGCGCCGCAGCCCTGGTTCTGGCCCTGATCCTCGGTAAGCGCGTTGGCTTCGCCAAGGACCCGATGCGACCGCACAACCTGACCATGGTCATGCTCGGAGCTGCCCTTCTGTGGTTCGGCTGGTTCGGGTTCAACGCAGGCTCCGCGCTGGGCGCCAACAACACCGC
>PKWT01000212.1:0-1834 GCA_003132125.1 Micrococcales bacterium
GTGCGTGAGTCGATCACCGGTGGCGAGATATCTGGGATCGGCCGGACGATGAGCTTCACGGCGTGCTCCGCCCTGGCACGGGTGGGCGCAGGACCTGGCCTGGCGTGATGAGGTTCGCGTCATCACCGATCACGTGCCGGTTGGCGGCAAACCATCTGTGCCACTCCGCGCTGATCTCGATGGTGGTGGCCGTCGGGCCGAGGTGGCGCGCGGCGATCGACCACAGGTTGTCACCGCGATGCACCACGATCTCGTGGGGGTCGCCCGCGCTGTTGGCCGGCAGCGCTCGCCGGTCCGAAGCCCACGAGGGACCCGGCGCTGCGTCCTCGCTGGCGTGGGTCGTTCCGGCCACGTTCGTGAGGACTCCGACGGCGTACTGGGCCGAGGTGACCACGGCCTGTCGCGGTGTCGGGTATGCGCTGCCGGCAACGGCGGTCCCCGGGACCAGTGCGGCGGTCAGCGCGGTTCCGAGGACGAACGCGACGACCTTGCGGACCACGGCGGGGGCGATCCGGTCCGCCAACCGGGTGGAGGCCTGCCCCAGCGGGCCGGGGAGGGCGGACAGCGCCGACAGCGCCATGCCCAGGCCAACCCAGAGCGACAGCACCACCCCGACCAGGGCAACCATGACGAGTATGCCGTCGGCCGGGCTTGCCGGTCCCGCGGCTGCGAGCGCTGTGAGTGCGTCGCGTGCGGTGCTCAGGAAGATCGACCCCACGGCGATGGCGGCCACGAGACTGGCGGTGGCCAGGGTGATCGCCGCGAGGGGGCGCGCCACCCCGTGACTGTGGCGAATCGGCATACCTGCTCCTTGGCCTTGCTGTCGTCGGGCCTTGCTGTCGTCGGGCCCTCATGTCGTTGTTGGGGGCAGGTTAGTGCAGTTTGCGTGTGTTTGCCAAGGCTTGCCACGATTAGGGACCGGCAATGGTGGACAGGAGGCCGTCCGGCAGGGTGTGATCGAGTCCGGTCACGACGGAGGGGAGGCGCCATGCGGTGGGATCGGCTGTTCGATGACCTGCAGGCGCAGCTGGACGCGGACGGGCAGCGTGAGCTCGACCTCGAGGTCTCGGACCGCACCCGTCGCGAGCGCGCCCAGGTGGGGCTGCACGAACGGTTCATCGCCCACCGGGGCTCGGCCGTCGAGCTCCGATTGGCAGCCGGCGTGCAGGTGTCGGGCAGGATCGCCGACGCCGGCTCTGACTGGCTCCTGGTCCACGACCATGGCGAGCGGGGGAGCCTGGTCCCGTTTGGCGCGATCGTGGCGATCAACGGCCTGGGAACACGGGCGGCCGCCGGCTCGGGCACGGCGACGGCGAAGCGATTCGGACTGGGTTATGCCCTGCGCGGACTCAGCCGCAACCGCTCGGTGGTGTCACTGGTCGACATCGGCGGCTTGGTGACGACGGGCACGATCGATGCCGTGGGCGCCGACGCGCTCGACCTCAGTGAGCATCCGGTGGACGTGGCACGGCGCTCCGAAAACATCCTGTCGCGACGGGTGGTCCCGTTCGCGGCGATCGTCGTCGTCCGTCACGGGTGAGGGCCTATTCGGGGGTCTCCGCCAGCTGGCCGAACGGGTGTGCCGCGACGAAGGTCTTGGTCTCGGAGTACATCCGCTGGATGTAGCTCTCCAGCTCGCTGGACTCGACCCGCCACTGGCCACGCCCCCCGACCTTGATCGCCGTGAGCTCGCCCGAGCGCACCAGCGCATAAGCCTGCGCCGATGAGATATCGAGGATCTCGGAGACGTCAGCCAGTTGGATGAAGCGCTGTGCCATGCGATCTGCTCCTTGAGGCGCGAGGGTTCGTGAGGCGGTGGTTTCGTGACGCGGTG
>PKWT01000212.1:1894-17634 GCA_003132125.1 Micrococcales bacterium
CACCGAGGGGACCGACATGGCCGAGCTGCCCAGACCGACCGCAGCACGTCTGCGACAACCGTCGTGGCGCGACGCCCGGCTGGTGGTCGGCGTGGTGCTCGTCCTGCTGTCGATGGCCATCGGGGCCAAGGTCGTCGCAGCCGCCGATGACACGGTGCCGATGTATGCCGCGGTGGCCAGTCTGGTGCCCGGCCAACCCGTGACCCAGCGTGATGTCCGACGGGTCGACGTGCAGCTGGGCGCCGACCGCAGCAGGTACGTGGTCGCTGACCACGACATCGCGCCGGACACGTTCGCGTTGCGCGACGTTCGCCCCGGCGAGCTGGTCCCGACCTCGGCGCTGGGCACCAGGGCCGACATCAACCTCAAGCCCGTGTCCGTGCCGGTTGACAGCGGCGCCGCCGCGCAGATCTCCGCCGGCTCGATCGTCGACGTCTGGGTCAACGCCAAGGACCCCTCGTCGGCGACGGAGAAGTACGGCAACCCGGTCAAGACCCTCCAGGCTGCCCCCGTGTCCCGTGTACCTGAGGCCAGCGGCAATGGCCTGGGCTCAGCATCGGGCAAGACCGCCGTGCAGATCATGGTCCCGGAGGCCGGGGTCCAGGCGCTCATCGCGGCCATCGACCAGGGCGCCAGGATCACCCTGGTCCCGGTGCCGGGGTCGCCCCACAAGGTCGGCGCGTGAGCCGATCCGTCGTCACGGCGGTCAGCGACCGCTGGGAGAGCGTCCTGGTCACCACGCTGGAGCGAGGCACCGACGCCCGGATCGCCCGACGATGCCCCGACCTGGCGGACCTGCTCGCGGTCGCCGGTTCGGGTCTGGCCGAGGTCGCGCTGGTCTCGGCCGACCTGCGCTCGCTGGATCGCACGGCGCTGGACCACCTGCGCGAGTGCTCGGTGGCGGTGGTCGGCATCTACCCTCCCGGCGACGAGCAGGCCGAGCTCCATCTGCGCCAGCTGGGGATCTCCACGGTCATCCCGGCCGATGCCAGCGCCGAGGTGGTCCAGGACGCCCTCGATGCCCTGTATGCCGTACCCGACCCCCGGCTCGACGCGGAGGCGACGTGGTCCGCCCCGGGGGAGCAGCGCGAAGCGGGTCGGCCCAATGCCGGGCCGGGCTCGGAAGGCCGTCATGACGCGCGGTATGGCGGACCCTCCGGCGCACCTTCTCGTGCATCTGACCAGGCCGGGACCGATGACCAACCCGACGTCGCAGAGCGCCTCGGCACCATCATCGCGGTGTGGGGTCCCGCAGGCGCCCCCGGCCGGACCGTCGTGGCGCTCAACCTCGCCAGCGAGCTTGCCCGGCTGGGTCAGCCCACGGTGCTCGTTGACGCTGACACGTACGGCGGCTGTATCGCGCAGTCGCTCTCCTTGCTCGACGAGGCACCCGGTCTGGCGGCGGCAACCCGATCAGCGGACCAGGGCACCCTCGACCTGGCTGCCCTGGCCCGTCTGGCGCCCGAGGTCTCGGCCGGGTTGCGGGTGCTCACCGGCATCCCCAAGGCCGAGAGGTGGCCGGAGCTGCGCGCCGCCGCCCTCGAGCACGTGCTCACCCTCACCCGACGGCTCGCCCGCTTCACCGTCATCGACTGCGGTTTCAGCCTCGAAGACGACGAGGAGCTCAGCTATGACACGCTGGCCCCTCGACGCAATGCCGCGACGCTCACCTCCCTTGCCGTTGCCGACCAGGTCCTGGCCATCGGCGCGGGTGACCCGATCGGGCTGCAACGACTCGTCCGAGGGCTGCAGGAGCTCGGCACAGTCGCCGGCCCGGCGCCCACGGTGGTCATCAACAAGGTCCGGTCCTCCGCCGTGGGCATCCGGCCGGAGCCGCGCATCCGCGAGGCCCTCACCCGCTTCGCCGGGATCGACGCCCCCCGGTTCCTCCCCGATGACCCCTCCAGCATGGACAGCGCACTGCTGGCCGGGCAGTCGCTGGCCGAGGCTGCCCCCGACTCGATCGTGCGAAAAGCACTGGTGGCGCTCGCCGCCGAGATCTGCGGACTGCCGGCACCAACCAGCGGCCGTCGTCGTAGGCTCGCCTGATGCAGGGACTGATCGTGGACTGGGGCGGCGTCCTCACCATGCCGATCCACACCGCAATCGCGAGCTGGCTCAAGGTCACCGGTGTCGACCGTGACCACTATGGGGCCGTGGTGCGGCGTTGGGTCGAGCCCTTGCCGGGTGACATCTCACCCGTCCATCGGCTCGAGCGCGGAGAGATCGCCGTCGAGGACTTCGAGCAGATGCTCTCCGCAGCGTTGGCGCAGGAAGGCTCCACCGTCGAGGCAGAGGGTCTGATCGGCCAGATGTTCGCCGACCTGGCGATCTACGAGGACTCGATGACCTCGATGGTCACCCGCGCGCACGCGGCGGGGGTCCGCACCGCGCTGCTGTCCAACTCGTGGGGCAACGACTACGACCGCACCGACTGGGACCAGATGTTCGACGCGGTCGTCATCTCCGGCGAGGTCGGCATGCGCAAGCCTGAACGCGAGATCTTCGACTTCGCCCTCGATCGCATCGGCTTGCCGGCAGCCGAATGTGTCTTCATCGATGACGTCCCGGACAACATCGAGGCGGCAGTCGAGGCAGGGCTCGTCGGCATCGTGCACCGCACCTTTGTCGAGACGGCCAGCGAGCTCGCCGCTCTGTTCCCGGGCGCCGGCTGGATCCATCAGCGGATTCACTGAACCACTGAACCGTCGTATCCGTCACGGTTGGGATTCTGGGCGACTTTCTCTGACACGATGAGTGCGTGTCCGACCGGTTGACCTCCCTTGATGCGTCCTTCCTCTATCTGGAGGAGTCGACGACACCCATGCATGTGGGCTCGGTCATGGTCTTCCAGCCACCGGACCAAGGATTCGACTACGACCGTCTGGTCTCGTTGATCACCAACCGGATTGCCTTCGTGCCCCGCTACCGGCAGCGAATCCGCGAGGTCCCGGGACGTCTTGCCAACCCGGTGTGGGTCGACGATGTCGACTTTGACATCACCTATCACGTCCGGCGTTCGGCATTGCCACGTCCGGGCAGTGACGACCAGCTGCAGGAGTTCGTCGCGCGGGTCCAGCCCAAACGGCTTGACCGTGGCAGACCGCTGTGGGAGGTGTACCTCGTCGAAGGGCTTGCCGAGGGCCGCTTCGCACTCGTGACCAAGACCCACCAGGCCCTCGTGGACGGCATCAACGCCGTTGACATCGCCCACGTCATCGTTGACGGCCTCNNGAGGCTGTCCAGCGTCCCAGCCAGATCGTCGACAACGTGCGTGGCGGCATCGCCGATGTCAAAGCTGTTGGTGGGCGGTTGTTTTCGGCGGTCGGGGCTGTCGTCTCGACCGTTGCACGAACCGCGGCCCGACCGGCGCCGATCAGCCCCCTCAACGTCGAGATCGGCGAGGCGCGGCGCTACATCATGGTCGGAACCGACTTGGAGGACTACCGCAAGGTCCGCAACCGGCTCGCCCTCGGCCGCTACGCCGACGACGTGACGATCAATGACGTTGTCCTCGCAACGGTCTCGGGAGCGCTGCGGTCCTGGCTGCTCACACGCGGCGAAGCGGTCCACAGTGCGACAACCGTCCGCGCGATGGTGCCCGTCAGCGTCTACGACACCGATGACGCCACTCGGCTCGGCAACCGCGTCACTGCTTGCTTCGTGGATCTTCCGGTGGGAGAACCCAGCGCATCGATGCGACTGCACCAGATCGCGTTCGCCATGCGTCAGCAGATGGAAGGCGGGCAGGCCGTCGGCGCCGAATCCCTTGCAGGGCTGGCCGGATTCGCCTCCCCGACGCTGCACTCCCTCGGGGCCCGACTTGGCATGGCGATGTCGCGCCGGCTGTTCAACGTCGTCATCACCAACGTTCCTGGCCCGCAACAACCCCTGTATGCCGGCGACGCCCTCATGCTCTCCACCTACCCCGTGATGCCGCTGGCTCGCTGGCAGGCGGTTTCGATCGGGCTGACGTCCTACGACGGCGGCGTGTACTTCGGGCTGAACGGTGACCGTACGACCATGCCCGACCTGGACGTCCTCGGCCAGTGCCTGGTCGACTCGCTGGCAGAGCTGGTCGAGAGCAGGGACGCCAGCCGGGGCTCACGCCTATGACTGGCGGACCCCGTCGGGGGCTGGTGCTCGGTGGCGGGGGCGTTCTGGGTGCGGCCTGGATGGTCGGTGCCCTCCAGGCTCTCCAGGACGAGACTGGGGTCGACGTGCGTGAGTTCGAGGCGTTCGTCGGCACCTCCGCGGGCTCGGTGCTGGTGGCCCTGTTGGGCGCCGGTGTCAGCGTCGAAGATCTCGTCACCCACCAGCGCGACGGTCAGCTCGAGACGGGGCCGTTGGCGGGTTTCCATTTCGACTATGAGACCGCCAGTGGCGGGGACCGGCCGATTCGTCCACGCTCGGGGATGGGTTCGCGGGAGCTTCTGGTTCGCAATGCTCGCTCGCTGCGCCAGCTGCCGCCGACGACCGTCTTGGCCGCCCTCCTGCCTGAGGGTCGCGGCAACCTGGCCGCGGTCGGAGCCTTGATCGGGCACGTCGTCCCGGACGGTTGGGTCACCCGCGACAGTGTGACGGTGGTGGCCCTCGACTACGACACCGGCGAGCGGATGCCCTTCGGGAGACCTGGCGCCCAACCAGCTGCACTGCGCGACGCGGTGATGGCGTCGTGTGCCATCCCGGGGTGGTACCAACCCGTGCGGATCGGCGAGCACCGCTTCATCGACGGCGGGGCCTGGTCCTCGACCAACCTCGACCTGCTCGCCGGTCAGGGCCTCGACGAGGTNNCGCAGGGTCATCCGCGAGGTGGCGACCGTTCATCGTCAGGGCACCGAGGTCACCGTGCTCGGACCCGGGCGTGCGGATCTCGAGGCATTTGGTGGCAACCTGATGGATGTCTCGCGTCGGCCCCTGGTCATCGAGACCTCGCTTCGCACATCTGCCCGTGCCCTGCGCGACCCTGCTCCACTGCCTGACGGCAACGACTTCCAGGACGTCGGATGACCTTGACACGGATCTACATACCTCTCAACGCCGCGGGGCTGCGCCGTCTGGACGCCGACCGCGCCGTCACCGGAGCGCCGTTCCTCGCCTATGCCGTCACCGACGCCGTGCGCGCCTCGGCCCCGGCTGCCGGCCAGGACCAGTGGGAGTACTCCGCCCTCGGTGATGCCGTCCTTCGCTCCGCGGAGCTCCTCAGTCCCCGCGAGAAGCGTCGCCTCGTGGCTGCGGCTGATGTGGAGTCCGAGCTGGTGGGCTCGGCGGTGCCGAGCGACTCCGGTGACTTCATCGAGGATTCTGCGGTCCTGATCCTGGAATCTGTTGCACTGAATCGGATTGCGTCCTTCCAGGTGGATGCCGACGAGGCATCGGAGGACGACGAGCTGCTGTGGTACGACGTCACAGAGCTCCCCGTCATACTCGCCCTCCTGTGACGCGTGGCACCATGGGCGGTGACCTCAACGCCGAGAGACCTCCAAGGAGATGTTCGCCGCAATGGACGCCGTAACCCGGGTTCCCGCCCCCATCAACGAGCCAGTGCTCGACTACGCGCCGGGCAGCCCCGAACGCGCTGAGCTCGAGGTTGCTCTCGCCCAGCTGAGCAGCACACGCATGGACCTGCCGCACACGATCGGCGGCAAGCGTGTCACCGGCACGGGCAAGAAGATCGACGTGCGTCAGCCGCACGCCCACAAGAACGTCCTCGGGACGATGCACGAGGCGACCGCGACCGACGCCGAGGCTGCGATCGCGGCGGCCACCGCGGCAGCACCAGCTTGGCGAGCCCTGTCCTTCGACGACCGCGCGGCCATCCTGCTCAAGGCCGCCGACCTGCTCGCCGGGCCATGGCGGGCAAGGATCGTCGCGGCAACGATGCTGGGCCAGTCCAAGACCTGTTACCAGGCCGAGATCGACGCCGCCTGCGAGCTGATCGACTTCTGGCGCTTCAACGTGCACTTCGCGCGGGAGATCCTCGCTGACCAGCCTCAGGCGAACTCCAAGGGCATCTGGAACCGCATCGACTACCGCCCGCTCGAGGGCTTTGTCTACGCGATCACGCCGTTCAACTTCACCGCCATCGCCGGCAACCTGCCGACCGCCCCGGCGCTGATGGGCAACACCGTCGTCTGGAAGCCGTCGTCCAGCCAGCAGCTGGCGGCGCAGCTGACCATGGAGCTGCTCGAAGAGGCCGGAATGCCGCCCGGCGTCATCAACATGGTGACCGGTCACGGCGTCAACGTCTCTCCGGTGGTGCTGACCTCCCCGGACCTGGCCGGCATCCACTTCACCGGCTCGACCGCGCTGTTCCAGACCCTGTGGCAGCAGGTCGGCGCCAACCTCAAGAACTACAAGACCTACCCCCGCCTGGTCGGCGAAACCGGCGGCAAGGACTTCATCCTGGCTCACCCCTCCGCCGACCCGGATGTATTGCGAACGGCCATGATTCGCGGCGCGTTCGAGTATCAGGGCCAGAAGTGTTCCGCGGCCTCACGCGCCTATGTGCCGCGCAGCCTGTGGAAGGTCATCAAGGATGACCTCGCCCGGACCACCAACGGTCTCGGCCAGGGCGACGTCACTGACTTCTCCAACTTCATGGGCGCTGTCATCGACGACCGCGCGTTCGGCAAGCACCGCGCCGTGATCGACAAGGCCCACGCCGACAAGGGTGTCAAGGTCGTTGCCGGTGGCACGTATGACGACTCGGTCGGTTACTTCATCCGTCCCACCGTCCTGGAGATCGCCGACCCGGCAGATGAGGCGTTCAGCACCGAGTACTTCGGGCCGATCCTGGCAGTCCACGTCTACGCCGACCGTGACTACGACAAGGTGCTCGACCAGATGGAGTCGTTCGCGCCCTATGCGCTGACCGGTTCGATCATGGCCCAGGACCGCGCCGTCATCGCCGACGCCGAGGAGCGCCTGCGGTTTGCGGCCGGCAACTTCTACATCAACGACAAGCCCACGGGCGCCGTCGTCGGCCAGCAGCCCTTCGGCGGTGGCCGCGCGTCGGGTACCAACGACAAGGCCGGCTCGCCGCTGAACCTCATGCGTTGGACCAGTGCGCGCTCCATCAAGGAGACGTTCGTGGCGGCGAAGTCCCACGAGTACCCGCACATGCGCTGACCCGTCCTTGCTCAGTTCAGGCCGGTTTGCTCACTTCAGACCGCTCCGGAGCCCAATATCNNGCTCAACGTTGATCGCCGACTCGATGGCAGGCGCTGCAGCCTGCTCGATCTTGCCGCCGATCAGCGGGATCCTCGCCCTGAGGTCGCCCTGAACGATCTGGACCGAGCCATGGCCGTTCGGTGCCAGCGACAGGGTTCCATCGAGGTCGATCGGCGCCCCGGCGATGTCGACGGTGATCCGTCCCTGGCGAGCCCCCTTGGCGTCGGCCGGCCCCCAGTCCTGGGTCTCGGTGATCGCCAGTGTGGCGCCGACCAGGCTCTGGACGAAGGACGGGAAGTCGGCTGTTGGCAGATCGCGGCTGCTGACGATGACGGTGCGTTCGCCCTTGGCGCTGATGGACACGCTGTGGCTGAGCGCGCCCGTTGCGATGCACTTGCGGATCTGGAAGATCTCATCGGAAAGCATGGCGAAGACCTCGTGGGGCGTGGCGGCGTAGTCGAGGCTCGCGCTGATCTTCATCGCCACAATCTAAGGCGTAGCAGGCGGTCTCACTAAAGCCTGCGCCGTTAATGCCTCAGCCAGCGACTCCATCCGACGCGCGAGCCGGCCTCGGGCGCGACCGACATGAGCGGTGGCAAGGTCGACCCTGGCCTGGACCACTGGCACCTGGCTGCACCGCCGCTCGGACTCCTGCGCGCTGGCCGGACCCCACGGCTCGATGACCCGGGTCCCGTCAAGGAGCAGCCCCGCGCTGTGGACGCGCAGCTCGGCTCGTCGTCCGAGCTCGTGACCCTCGGCGAGGTCTGTCGCGTAGCGCTGGAGGGCTCCGCCTGCCTCGTCCAGCACGTCGGCGGTCGCTCGCAGGGCCTCCCACGAGGCGACGATGGCGGGTCTGGCCGCCTCGGCCCCAGGCCCTCTCCACACAGTCAGCTCACCGACTGCGTCCTCGAGCGACTGCGCGTGTTGGCGCAGCAGTGAGGCCTCGCGGCGCATGCCACCGCCGACCCGCGAGCAGGAGACGTGGTCACCGCAAACCAGGGTCGCGGTCATGCGCCCTGGAGCTCGCGTGAGGCATCACCGAGACACTCTGACAGGGCGCTCAGCTTGCCGACGGCCTGGTTGACCAGGGCGTCGACCGCACGTTGGGCCGTTGCATCACCGGTGTCGCCATAGTGCGCCAGCAGCTCGTCGGAGGCCTCGAGCGCCACAGCGCTGGACCGGGCCAGCTCCGCGGCCACGGCATCGATCCAGGTCGGGTCCATGCGGTGTTCGGCGGGCATGCGGACAGCCTATGGCCGGGCGGCGAACGCTTCGGGGTTACGCACAGCCCGGTTGGGTCATGCCGGGCCATGCCGGGCCTTGGCGGCCATGACCCTCACGGCCCGCCCAGACGGCCATGACCCGCACCGCCCGCCCAGAACGCCTCATTCGCACAGGGATAGGCTCGGTGACGGTGCACAAGGGCGTGCATCACGGCATTCTTGGATAAGGATCTCAGTCATGTCTGCGTTGCTCGAACAGTCCCGATCCCAGGTCATCCTCTCCGCTGCAGAGCTGGCAGCTGAGGCCGGCGGTGAGACGCTCGAACCGTTCTTGCGCCACTACTACCGGCACGTTGCCACCGAGGACCTGGTGGCGCGCAGACCCGAGGATCTCCTGGGAGCAGCCCTCTCCCACAAGGCAACTGCCGAGCACCGCCCCGTCGGTACGGCCAACGTAAACGTCTTCACGCCGACAGTTGACGAGCAGGGCTGGACCTGCGATCACACGGTCATCGAGATCGTCACCGACGACATGCCTTTCATCGTGGACTCGGTCAATGTTGAGCTTGCGCGACAGGAACGGGTCGTTCACCTCGTCATCCACCCTCAGCTCGTCGTTCGCCGCGACGCAGCCGGCGAGCTCCAGGACATCCTCGGCGTCGATGCGATGACCGAATCCGAGTTCGGAGCTGGCGTCGAGTCCTGGATACACGTCGAGATCGACCGCCAGGGCGGAGACGCCGAGCGGGAGGCTCTGGCACAGGGCCTGCGACGGGTCTTGTCGGACGTGCGTGAGTCGGTCGAGGACTGGCCGAAGATGAAGGCCGAGTGCCAGCAGATCACCGCTGAGCTCGAGGCCAGCCCGCCGAAGGGCGTTGACCCCGAGGAGGTCGCCCACGCCCAACGCTTGTTGTCGTGGTTGGCCGATGGTCATTTCACGTTCCTCGGCTTCCGCGAGTACGTCATCGAGCGCCAGGACGACGAGGACGTGCTGCGCGCGGTGCCCGGCACGGGCCTGGGCATCCTGCGCTACGACCAGTTGCAGTCGGGCAGCTTCAGTCGGATGAACGCCGCGGCGCGGGCAAAGGCCCGCGAGCCGCACCTTCTGATCATCACCAAGGCGAACTCACGTGCGACCGTTCACCGGTCGAAGTACCTGGACTACGTCGGCGTCAAGGTGTTTGACGCAAACGGCGAGGTGGCGGGGGAGAAGCGCTTCCTCGGGTTGTTCACATCGACCGCCTACACCGAGTCGGTGCTGCGTGTCCCCATCATTGACACCAAGGTCCGAAACGTCCTGGCGGCAAGCGGATTCACGCCCGACAGCCACTCCGGCAAGGACCTGTTGGAGGTGCTCGAGACCTATCCGCGTGACGAGCTCTTCCAGACCAGCGAGGACGAGCTGTACGAGCTTGCGACCGCGGTGCTCCATCTCCAGGAACGGCGCAAGAGTCAGCTGTTCCTTCGCAAGGACGAGTACGGCCGGTTCGTGTCCTGCCTGATCTACATCCCCCGGGACCGCTACACCACCGCCGTGCGACTGAAGATGGAGTCGATCCTGCGCACCGCTTTCCACGGCGCCAACGTGGACTACACGACGCGGGTGTCCGACTCGGTGCTGGCCCGGCTGCACTTCGTGGTCCGGGTGTCGCCTGGTCAGGTGATCCCGGATGTCGACGAGCGCGATCTGCAACAGCAGCTGATCGATGCCACCCGGACGTGGGACGAGGACCTGGCCGAGGTCGCTCTCAGCGAATACGGCGAGGAGGGGGCGGCTCGTCTCGTCGGGCTCTTTGGCAAGGCCTTCCCTGAGGCCTACAAGGAGGACTTCAGCGCGCGGGATGCGATTGCCGACCTTCGCCACATCGAGGCCCTCGGCGGCGATGACGCTCTCCGGCTGAACCTCTATCACGAGCCTGGCACCTCTTCGGCGGAACGTCGCTTCAAGCTGTATCGACGCGGCCCGCTCTCGCTGACCTCGGTCCTGCCGCTGTTCAGCCATTTCGGGCTGGTGGTCGCGGATGAGCGGCCCTACCAGATCCACCCCTCCGACGGCGGCGGGGTGCATGTCTACGACTTCGGGCTCAGGGGCGCCGGACCCCAGACGTGGGTCGGGAGCGGGCGCGGGGGACTTCGGGAGCTTTTCCAGGACGCCTTTGCCGCTGTCTGGAGCGGCCGTGCCGAGAGTGACGGGTTCAACGCGCTGGTCCTCGGCGGCGAGCTGACCTGGCGGCAGGTCGTGATCCTCCGGGCCGTCGCCAAGTACCTGCGTCAGACGGGCTCGACCTTCAGCCAGGACTATGTCGAAGCGGCGATGGTCTCGAACGTCTCCATCGCGGCGCTGCTGGTGTCGTTGTTCGAGACGCGGTTCGACCCCGAGTACGGCGCGGGCGCCGCTGGAGACGGACGTCAGGCCGCCGAGACGACGATCGCCGATGCGATCTACGCCGCCCTCGAGGAGGTCCCCAGCCTCGACCACGACAGGATCATCCGCGCTTTTCTCGGCGTCATCATGGCCACGCTGCGTACGAACTACTACCAGCGCGCGGTGAACGCGGGCGTGGGCGACCCCGCCATTGCCGGTGTTGCCTCGTCCGCCGGCGATGCGGCATACAAGTCGTATCTCTCCTTCAAACTGGATCCGAAGAAGGTCCCGGACCTGCCTGCCCCGCGGCCGATGTACGAGATCTGGGTCTACAGCCCTCGGTTCGAGGGCGTGCATCTGCGTTTCGGCAAGGTCGCTCGCGGCGGTCTGCGTTGGAGTGATCGGCGCGAGGACTTCCGCACCGAGGTCCTCGGCCTGGTCAAGGCGCAGATGGTCAAGAACGCCGTCATCGTGCCGACGGGCTCCAAGGGTGGTTTCTTTCCCAAAGCCCTGCCGGATCCGGCCCTCGACCGGGACGCATGGCTGGCCGAAGGCATCGCGTCCTACAAGCTGTTCATCTCGGCGCTGCTGGACGTGACCGACAACCTCATCGGCACCGCGGTGATCCCACCGCCCTCGGTCGTGCGTCTTGACGGAGACGACACCTACCTGGTCGTCGCGGCGGACAAGGGCACCGCCACGTTCTCCGACATCGCCAACTCGGTCGCCAGGTCCTACGGCTACTGGCTCGACGATGCGTTCGCCTCCGGAGGTTCGGACGGCTACGACCACAAGGTCATGGCCATCACCGCGCGCGGGGCGTGGGAGTCGGTCAAGCGCCACTTCCGGGAGATGGGCGTTGACTCCCAGGCGACCGACTTCACGGTGGTCGGCATCGGTGACATGACCGGTGACGTGTTTGGCAACGGCATGCTGCTCTCCGAGCACATCCGTCTGGTCGCCGCCTTCGACCACCGCCACATCTTCCTGGATCCCAATCCCGACGCGGCCACGTCGTTCCCCGAGCGCAAGCGGCTGTTCGAGCTGTCGCGATCGTCGTGGGCTGACTATGACCGCACGCTCATCAGCGAGGGCGGCGGTGTCTTCCCGCGATCGGCCAAGTCGGTGCGGATCAGCGCGCAGGTCGCCGTCGCACTGGGCCTGCCCAAGGGCACCACGGCGATGACGCCTGCCCAGCTGATGAAGTCCATCCTGACCGCTCCCGTCGACCTGCTCTGGAACGGCGGTATCGGCACGTACGTCAAGGCGTCCTCCGAGGTCAACGCCGAGGTCGGCGACCGAACCAATGACGCCGTCCGGGTCGACGGAAAGGCCTTGCGCGCCAAGGTCGTTTCCGAAGGCGGCAACCTCGGCTTCACCCAGCTTGGTCGTGTCGAGGCCGCTGTGGCCGGCGTGCACATCAACACCGATGCCATCGACAACTCCGCCGGCGTGGACACCTCGGACCATGAGGTCAACATCAAGATCTTGTTGACGGCCATGACGCGTGAGGGCGACATGACGCTGGAGCAGCGCAACCAGCTGCTGGTCTCGATGACTGACGACATCGCCCGTCAGGTCCTGCGTGACAACTACGAGCAGAATGCCCTGCTCGGCAATGCTCGCGCCCAGGAGCACTCGATGCTGGCCGTGCACGAGCGCTTCATGCACTGGCTGGAAGAGCACGGCGACCTTGACCGGGCGCTGGAGTTCCTACCCAGCGACAATGATCTCGACGCACGCCACGCGGCAGGGCAGGGTCTGAAGAGCCCCGAGTTCTCAGTGCTCGTGGCCTATGCCAAGCTCGCGCTCAAGAAGGATCTGCTGTCCAGCGCGTTGCCCGACGAGCCCTGGTTCCAGGCGACTCTGACCAAGTACTTCCCCAACCCCATCCGCGAGAAGTACCAGGACAAGCTGGCCAGCCATCCGCTGCGGCGCGAGATCATCACCAACGCCGTGGTCAACTCGATGGTCAACCGGGGTGGCATCACGTTTGCCTTCCGCGCTTCGGAGGAGACGGGGGCCACGCCGGAGCAGGTGACCCGCGCGTTCGTGGTGTGCCGCGAGGTCTTCAACATGGTCGGCTACATCGCCAGCATCGAGGAGCTCGACAACGTCGTGTCCACCGAGACGCAGACGGCGCTGTACCTCGAGTTCCGACGGCTGCTCGACCGATCGGTGCGGTGGTTCCTCCAGAACCGTCCGTCCACCCTCGACGTTGCAGCCGAGGTCGAGCGCTTCAGCGCGGTGGTCGCCGAGCTGAGCCCGCAGATGCCCACGTTGTTGCAGGGCAGCGAACGCAAGCGCCTCGACCGTCGTGCCAAAGAGCTCGAAAAGCGCGGCGCCCCCACGCAGATGGCCCTTCGGGCCGCGAGCCTGCTGGACCAGTTCTCGCTCCTGGACGTCGTCGAGATCAGCGTGGACACCGGGCGCGAGTCGTCCGAGGTCGCGCCGGTCTACTTTGCCGCCTCCGAGCAGTTCGGCATCGACTCGATGCTCTCCAGGGTGACCAAGCTGCCTCGCGACGACCCGTGGGACGCGCTCGCCCGCGGCGCCCTGCGCGACGACCTGTATGCCGTGTTGGAGGCGCTGACCAAGTCGGTGCTCGACGGCAGCAGCAGCGACTCGACCCCCCAGGGCCGCATCGCGGCCTGGTCCGAAGCCAACGCCGAGTCCCTGAACAGGACCCGCATGGCGCTCTCCGGGATCGAGCGGCTCGAGAATCCCGGTATCGCGGCCCTCTCGGTGGCATTGCGTACCTTGCGCGGAGTCATCCGCAGCGGGGCGGCCACCATCTGATCGCACTAGGCTCAGCGCTGTGTCGACCCTGAGCGACGATCTGCGCGACCAGACCGACCTGGGCGCCGCCGAGATCGAATGGCTTCATCTGCTCGTCGGGGACTGGCAGCTGCTCTCGGACCTGTCCTTTGCGGACCTGGTCCTGTGGGTTCCCGCGAAGGGCGGCGGGTGGTACGCCGCCGCCCACATCAGACCCACGACCGGTCCGATGGTCTTCTTCGAGGACGTCGTCGGCCGGCGCCTGGACCGGGGACGCCGTCCGGCGCTGGACCAGGCCTTCGCCGACCTGCGGATCGTCAGAGAGCGCGACCCCGACTGGCGTGACCACATGCCGATCCGCGAGGAAGCCATCCCCGTCGTGAGCGAGGGACGGGCTCTCGCGGTGCTCACCCGGCATACGAACCTGGCCGCGATGCGCACCCCCAGCCGCCTCGAGCTGACCTATGTGGCGACTGCGGACGCTCTCGCGCGGATGATCGCCTCGGGGGAGTTTCCCAGCCTCGCCGCCCCTACCGGCCAACGCCGTGGCGCGCCTCGGGTCGGCGACGGCGTGATTCGCCTCAACGCCGACGGGACGGTGACCTACGCGAGTCCGAACGCCGTCTCGGCCATCCATCGCCTGGGTCACATCAGTGACGTCATCGGGACCTCGCTGGCCGGGATCATCTCCGAGGTTCTACGCGACGAGTCGCCGGTGGACGAGAGCCTGGCACTGGTCGTGACCGGGCGGGCGCCGTGGCGAACCGAGGTCGAGGCGCGTGGCGCGAGCGTGTCGCTGCGAGCCATCCCGCTGACCGAGGGGGGCCAGCGCACGGGCGCGATCCTGCTCCTGCGCGACGTGAGCGAGCTCCGTCGGCGCGAGCGCGAGCTGCTCACCAAGGACGCGACCATCCGCGAGATCCATCACCGGGTCAAGAACAACCTGCAGACGGTCGCGGCACTGCTACGCATGCAGTCACGAAGACTTCCTGACAACGAGGCGCGCGCTGCGCTGGACGAAGCGGTACGCCGGGTGGGCACCATTGCACTGGTCCACGAGACCCTGAGCCAGGGCTTCGATGAGACGGTCGACTTTGACGAGATCGTGGCCCGCGGGCTGGCGGCCGTGGTGGAGGTCGCGATCCGGGACGTGCGGGTGCGTGCCGAGCGCCTCGGGTCGTTCGGTCGTTTGCAGGCCGAGGATGCCACGTCTCTTGCGATGGTGGTCACTGAACTGGTCCACAACGCGGTGAAGCACGGATTGGCCCAGACCGGGGGAGTCGTCAGCGTCCAGGCCGAGCGCAGCTGGGACAAGGACGACGAGCTGCTGACGGTGACAGTGACCGATGACGGGACCGGTCTGCCGGAGGGTTTCGACCCTGCCGGCGCCGGTCTGGGCACCCAGATCGTCACCTCGCTGGTTCAGGACCTGCGCGGACGGATCACCTGGAAGAACGCCACGCCGCACGGAACCACGGTGCGGTTCGTGGCACGACTGCGACCGACCAAAGATGCCAAGGACGGGATGTGACTGCGCCGGGATTGGCCGTGCCGGCGCTCAGCTAGCCGGAGCTCAGCTAGCCAGCGCGTCGGGCGCGGGCATTGCGGCGCTTGAGCGCGCGTCGTTCATCCTCCGACAGACCGCCCCACACGCCAGCATCCTGACCAGACTCGATGGCCCATTTCAGGCAGGTCTCAACGACCTCGCAGCGACGGCATACGGCCTTCGCCTCTTCAATCTGGAGGAGAGCGGGGCCAGTGTTCCCGATCGGGAAGAACAGCTCCGGATCTTCTTCCAGACAGGCAGCGCGGTTGCGCCAGCTCATTGGCACCTGCTCCTTGAATCATTGCCTGGTTGATCGGTCCAGATGAACCGGTTCAGGCGGTTATCGGTCAGTGTCAGAACAGCTATTGGTCAGGCTGAGTAGCGGTGGTGTCCAAGCGGTGGTGTCCAAGTTGCCGTTGACGCGTGAGAACGCTGCTCACGAGCCGCCGTCGGCACCCGAAAATCACAAGACGGACAAGATGTGCACGACCACCCAACGTTACCAGTGGCGGGGTTGTTCCAAGCCTCACAGATCCGATCATGTTCGGACAAGTGGTAATGGCGCTTTTCTGGGCCAGAACCGTGAGAAGTCTGTCACAAGTGTCCGGTCCACCGGACTTTTAGGCGCCGGAGGTGGTAGCGGCGGTCAGATGGC
>PKWT01000127.1 GCA_003132125.1 Micrococcales bacterium
GGACCTCACGCCCAGCACCAGCCCGCTCGCGGCGACCACACACGCCATACCGAGCAGCTGCGGGGCCTTAAGGTGCTGACCGAGCACGACGAGCCTGCCACAGCGGCCACCGCCGGTTCGAGGCTGAGCAAGATGCCGAAGACGTGAGCGGCCAGCCGCCGCAGGGCGATCAGCTCCAGGGAGTACGGCAGGACCGACGACAGCACCGCGATGCCGGCGTCCACAGCGCTGACCCGCCGGTGACGATCCCGACGGGTGCGACCAGCACAGCGGCGATGGTCATCGCAATGGCGAGGCCGTCCAGCTGGGCGAACCGTGCGCCGGTGCGCCGGCTGAAGACGATGTATGCCGCCCATGACGCGCCCGCAGCGAGCGCGAGCCCCAGCCCGGTCAGGTCAACCTCCGACCAGGGCGTGCTGATGATCCCCGAGATCAGGACGACACCGACCGCCGCGCCGGCGACGGCGAGCAGGTCCTTGCGTCGGTGGGACAACACGGTGGCGAGGACCAGGGGACCGATGAACTCGATGGTGACCACGACGCCGATCGGTATCCGGGCCAGCGAGCCGTAGAAGAAGAGGTTCATCATCGCCAGGACCACACCGAAGATGACGACCACCAGCCAGTCCGCGATGGTCCGGTCTTTCAACCGGGGTCGCGCAATGGCGAGTAGGACGGCGGCGGCGATGGTCAGCCGCAATGTCACAGAGCCGAAGACTCCGACGACCGGGACCAGCGTCGCGGCCAGAGCCCCGCCGAACTGGACCGAGACGACGGCTGCCAGGACCAGTAACGGTGCAGGGACGCGCCGTCTCACTCGGTGAGCCCTGGCACCCGTCCCGCCCCGACAAGGCTGGCCCGGCGTGCTGGGGTCAGGGCTTCCTCGACAATCACCGAGCCGGTTTCCGGTGCGTGCAGCATGCGGCCGGGGCCGGTCACGATGCCGACGTGATGGGGCCGCTTGCCTTCGTGAGCGAAGAAGTAGAGGTCGCCGGGACGGGCGTCTGTTGCCGAAATGTGTTCGCAGGCGTCGTACTGGTCATCGGCGTCCCGCGGGAAGACCACGCCGAGCCGGCGCAGGCAGAGGTGCACCAGCCCGGAGCAGTCCAGCGCCCAGTCGCACATCCCGCCCCAAAGATAGGCAAGGCCGAGGCGCTTGCGAGCCGCCGCGATGAAGGCCCCGGCGCCACGACCACCCTCGAGGGAGTCCGGGCTGGCCGAGATCGGCGTGCGGTCGGGGACCTGCGCGCTGACGTGGGAGGCGGGCAGCCACCCCGGGTACCCTCGCGGATCGAGAGTGCTGGGCTGCATCGGCGCGACCACCTGGAGCCACCCGTCGTTGGGATCGTCGATGTTGTCGGGCTGGTCGATGATCTCCACCGGCTCGCCGAGCTCAAGCTGGGTGAGCGCTCGGCCATGGAGACCGAGTCGCGCAGCGGCGGCATCGAGGTCGGCCAACCAGGCGACGACATCGGGATGGGGGGCAACGGCCGCCGCATCCACGTCGCGGGGCGACGTCGGGCTGGACCAGAGCGTGGTGACGGGAACGATGACATACCTTCGGCTGTTCACGTCCGCCATCGTCACACGTCCGGGCCTCAGTCCGTGGGAGGGCCGGGGCGTGGGCGTGCGGCATACTCGCTGGTCATGTCGAACGTGTCGGTGGGACTGCGCAGCGAGATCCGAGCTCTGGTGGCAGCGGCTCCGGGCGAGCTGAGCGTTGTTGTGGTCGGCGCCGACGGCCTGATCGTCGACGTGGACGGAGGTCGGGTCGTGCCCGCGGCGAGCACCATCAAGGTGCCGATCCTGATCACCGCTCTGGAGCTGGTGTCCCTGGGTGGCTTGAGCTTGGAGCAGCCCGTCCCCATCGGGCCGAACCGGGTCGGCGGCAGCGGCGCGCTGTCATTGCTGCCGTCGGTGACGGAGCTTCCGTTGGTCGAGATACTGCGGCTGATGATCGCGCTGAGCGACAACGACGCCACCAACGCGGTGATCGGGCTGGTCGGCCTTGAGCCCGTCGGTCAGACCTGTCGTCGGCTTCGGCTGGCCCAGACCCATCTTTGTCGGGCGTTGATGGACTTCGCAGCGAGTGATGCCGGTATCGACAACGTCACCTGTGCCCTGGACCTGGCTCAGGTGATGGCCAGACTTCGGGCGCGCGAGGCGCTGCCGGAGGCCGAGACCGTGGTGGCCCTCGACCTCCTGGCAGAGCAGCAGTTCCTTGACGGTCTGCCTGCGCTGCTACCCGAGGGGGTGAGGCATGCAAACAAGACCGGAGAGCTGTCAGGCGTCCGTCATGACATGGCGTTGGTCGAGCACGACGGCCGGTGGGCCGCGGTTGCCGTGACGGCCACCGGCCTTATGGGGCCGAGCGGAGGGGTTGATCGTGGTTCCACCGTGCTGCCAACCTTCGCGAACATCGGCGCTGCGGTGTGGAACTGGCTCCGTGATACTGGCCCGCCGACGGGAGTCAGCGACACAGGCAGAACGGATGTCCTGCCGGGTCCGCGTAGACCCTGAAACCGCTGGTCTGGTTGGGGTCCGGCGCTGTCGTCGGCAAGAGGGGGGTGGCGCCCAAGGCCACAGCCTGGTCGTGAGCGGTGACGAAGTCGTCCACGGTCAGGTCGAGGTGCAGCTGCTGCGGTGGCCCATCCGGCCATCGAGGAGCCACATAGTTGTCGGCTCTCTGGAAGGCGAGCGAGACACCGGCCCCATCACCGCTCAGGCTCTGCCAGGAGTCGTCGCCGTCATCGACGACGTCCTGACCCAGTAGGCCCGCGTAGAACGCGGCGAGGGCACAGGGATCGGGGCAGTCGAGCACCACGGTGTCGAAGCGACCCACGCCGACCCGCCCACCAGCGATCGGCCCTGGTGCGGACGTCATNNTGGTAGCGGCGTCGCGCCTGGCTGCATTCGGGAGGGCGTGGCGCTCGGAGTCGGCGACAAGCTCGCGGATGCGCATGGCGGCCAAAGTCATGGACAGGTCAGACTGCAACATCGTGTTCTCCTCTGGTTTCTCCGGTTGGATG
>PKWT01000324.1 GCA_003132125.1 Micrococcales bacterium
AGCACTCAAGCCCACTCATGCATGCGCTGGTCCGGGCTGCCGCCCATGACATCGAGCGCAACCTGCTGATTGACGGCAGCCAGTGCCAGCAGGCACTGTTTGAGACCTTCGTCCGTGCCGACGCACGCAGCCGTGGTGCCGTCATGGCCGTCGGCGGCACCGTCGTGATGGCCAACGCGGTGGCCCAGGACCTGCTCACGCCGATGGAGCGGGCAACACTTCAAGATCACGCTCGCCATCTGATGAGTCGACAAGACCGCTCCGTGGACCAGCTGGAGCTGAGTACCGGCAAAGTGGTCCGCATCCGGGGCACGCGAATCGTCGCCGGAGCTGACGTTGCCGGAATGGTCCTCGAGATCGCGCTGGTCGCCGAAGCCGCAACGNNCTGCCAGTGCCCACCCTGACAATGCACAGCGGCGAGGGCCTCAACATGCCGCTACTACTCACACCCTCCACGCTGAGCGGCACCGGTCAGTCCCCGTTGTGGAAGCGCGCCTGCAACGACATCGCATCCGCCTCGGCCAACCACCATGCGCTCCTTGTCATGGGAGAGACGGGGTCGGGCAAGTTCTCACTCCTCGCGGAGATCTACCACCGGGTCAACCCGGGTGGTCGGAGTCTGCTCATCGACGCCGTCGACATCTCCCCATACTTCTACGACGACGCCGAAGCCGCCCTCGAGGCCACCAGCCGGCCGACGCTTTACATCTTCAGGAATATCGACGAGTTGTCCACCGACGGTGTCGAGGAGCTCAACAAGTTCCTCCTGGCCCTGGCCGACAGTGATCGACCCGTTTCTGTCGCCGCCACCCTTTCGGATGCCAACCTCGACTCGGACCTGCCGTTCCGGGATCTCCTGGTCCACTTCCAGCAGGCTGTGACTGTGCCGCCACTTCGCCACAGAATCGAGGACGTCGACACAGTCGTCACCCAGGTGCTCAACGAGATCTCCCAGGGGCGAAATACACGTGTCGGACCGGCCGCCATGCGCGTCATCCGCCGATACTCCTGGCCACGCAACATCACCCAGCTCAAGGAAGCCTTGGCTGCGGCCCTCCTCCGGCGCCCGGTTGGGGACATTCAACCCGAGGACCTACCCGGTTACTGCCACGACTCGGCCCGACGACAGCTCACCGGCATGGAGGCCCTCGAGCGGGATGCGATCGTCAAGGCCCTCCGCGACGCGGACGGAAACCGGGTCCAAGCCGCTGCGACACTGGGAATCGCCCGTTCGTCGCTGTACCGCAAGCTCAAAAGCTTCGGCATCACCACCATCTAGCGAGAGACTCCGAGCCGTATATCAATGAGAGCCATCGTGTACTCCCAGACTGGCGGTCCCGACGTTTTGCGACTTGTCGAGCGTTCGGTCCCGGTGACTGCAGCCGGTCAGGTTCGGGTCCGTGTGCATGTCTCCGGAGTGAACCCGACGGACTGGAAGTCCCGCAGGGGATCGGCGCCCGGCGAGGCGACTCCGTTCGCCGAGGTCGTTCCCAACCAGGACGGTGCCGGCATCGTGGACGCGCTGGGTGACGGCGTGGCCGGGCTCCAGATCGGGCAACGTGTCTGGATCTGGGAAGCGGCGTGGCAACGCGCAGACGGGACCGCCCAGGAGTACGTCGTGCTGCCGGCTGCGAATGTCGTCGCACTTCCGCCCAGCGCCTCATTCGATCTTGGCGCCAGTCTGGGCATTCCTGCGCTCACCGCGCACCGGTGCCTCACGATGTCCGAATTCGGCCCTGCCCGGCTCAGTGCGGGATCCCTCACCGGGCGAACGGTGCTGGTTGCGGGCGGCGCCGGAGCCGTGGGGCATGCGGCGATTCAACTGGCTCGGTGGGCCGGTGCTGAGGTGATCGCCACGGTGAGTGGACCGGTCAAGGCCGAGCTTGCCAGGAGGGCGGGAGCCGAGCACGTGATCAACTACCGGACCCAGGAGCCTGCAGCAGAGATTCACAAACTGGCACCCCATGGTGTGGACATCGTGGTTGAGGTTGCCCCGTCGCAGAACGCGGCGCTCAACTCAGCGATCGTTGCCTCGGGAGCAACGATCGCGATATATGCGAACAACGGCGGTGACGAGCTCACCTTGCCGATCCGCTCGCACATGACGACAAACACGCGAGTCCAGTTCGTCCTGATCTACGGGGTGGATCCTGAAGCCAAGGCACATGCTGTCGCTGCCGTGAGCGCAGCCGCTGGTGATGGCGCTCTTCCGGTCGGTGACGACGCGGGGCTGCCCCTGCATCGTTTCCCACTCGAACGCACTCCTGATGCGCATGCAGCCGTCGAAGCCGGTGCCGTCGGCAAAGTGCTGATCAACGTGATCTGACGCCGCTCACGAGGTGTCTTCGGGAGGTCCCGATCAGGTTGTGATGACGAGCGCCGCGATCCGTAGTGCTGCCGGCCCTGCCCCACATCCCTTCCCACCGAAGGCGCTGTGGAGGTTCATGTCGGTGGAGAGGAATGTCGGCATCTGTTCGAGAATCGGGCGAGCCGACCATCCGTTCGCGCCCGCCTGCGACCGCCGGGAAATCGACCCGGCGAGCGACGTCTCGCGATACTTGGCCCGTCCCGATCACGCTCAGGCGTCCCGACGCGTCTCAACCGACCTGAGAAACAGCGGGACACCCGAGACGGCTCTGGTCAGGGATCTGGTCAGAACACACACCTCCCCCAGACACGAAAACGGCGCGCAAGCTGAGCTTGCGGGCCGTTGACCTGCGGTTATACCGCTGACGCGTTAGTAGCGGGGCAGGATTTGAACCTGCGACCTCCGGGTTATGAGCACCGCGAACCCGGTCCCAGGCCTGTATGACGCGTCTCACTGGTCACCGTTCGTCGCACTCACGACGGCGCGGACATCGCATCCATCCCGAGCTGTGCCGATCCGTCCCGGGGCGCCTTGGTCACGGATCTGGTCACGGGTTTGGAACGAGACGACGCAACGGCTTGGGGATATTCGTTCGAGCATCCAGTGGGGGGAATGCCAAGGTGTGGTCATGGTGACGGACGAACGGCTTCCGGTGTTGTGGTTGTGCGGTGCTCCCGCAACCGGCAAGTCGACCGTGGGATGGCAGGTCTTCGAGGATCTCGCCGATCAAGGGCTCTGTGTTGGGTACCTCGACATTGACCAGATAGGGATGCNNGCCAGATCTGCTTGTTGTGGCAACAAACTACCCAACAAAACCCATAATCTACATAGGATGATCATCGAATAGCATGTTTAGCGGTTTCTTCAGGAGGTTCTGTTGCTGTCGTTTGTGGATCTCGACCGGTCGCTGGCGTTCGTGCCCGGTTCGGTGGTTGTGCAGCTTGCCCATGTCGACATGGGCCGCGGCCGGGAGGAGCTGTTCCGCAACCAGTTGCCCGCCCTGCTCACCGAGCTGGCGAACCGGGCCCGGATCGCGAGCATCACCGCGTCGTCAGCGCTTGAGGGTGTGGTGGTGGAAGACCAGGCGCGAGCGGCAGCGATCATCGGCGGCAAGGCGACGACGCTGCGGACCCGCAGCGAGCGGGAGCTCGCCGGCTACCGCGCAGCCTTGGACTACCTCTTCGGGCAGGACTGGCGGCCGCTGAACGTCGGCCTCTTGCTGCACCTTCACCGCAACCTGTTCGAGCAGACGAAGCTTGACGGCGGCCGGTTCAAGGAAAACGACAACCTTGTGGTCGACAGATCACCGGACGGGTCGGTCGAGGTCCGGTTCGTCCCTGTTTCGGCGGCCAGTACCGAGTACTTCACCGTTGAGCTCATCGACAGGTACAAGGCCGCCCTCAACGAAGGTCGACACCACCCGGTGCTGCTGGTCGGCCTGTTCGTGCTGGACCTGCTGACCATCCACCCGTTCACGGACGGAAACGGTCGCGTCGTGCGGGCGCTCACCAATGCCCTTCTCGATGACGCCGGATACACGGTCGGCAAGTACGTCTCGCTCGAGCAGCTCATCGCCGAGTCCGCGGACGACTACTACACGGCCCTCCTGGCCTCCACGCGCGGCTGGCATGAGCAGACCAACGACCCCTGGCCTTGGTTGGCATACTTCATCGAGGTCCTCGCCCGGGCCTACAAGAGGTTCGAAGAGCGGGCCGCGTCCGACAGGTCGACGGGGACCAAGCAGGACCGCGTCCGAGAGTATGTGCTCGAGCACGCACCGCAGATCTTCAGGATCGCCGACGTTCGGGTCGCCCTTCCCGGGGTCAGCGACCCAACGATCCGACTGACGCTCGAGCAATTGAAGAGCGAGGGCAAGGTGATGCCTGAGGGCCGGGGCCGGTCCGCGGCCTGGGTCAAGGCCCCCGAATCCCCATAACCATCAGTCAGCATCTCGCCACAGGGCCGGTGCTCGTGCTCCCGGTCAGGGTGCCGCGCAACACTGGTCTACGAAGAGAGGGTCCCCTGAGTGATCACGAAGTCCCCTTGGGCCCCATCGGCGAGAGCCACCCGTCCCGTCATCGCCGGGTCACCCTCGGCCAGGGCCAGACCTCGGGAGTCGAGTGCGACCACTGCCGCAATTGCTGCCTGTAGCCGCTGGGCGTCCACGCCGGGCGAACCAAGCGCCGCTTTGCGACGGCAGAGAGAGCACGTTGACGCACCGCAACAGGATCCCTTGCGGACACCCGTTGACCGGGGGTGGGTCGATTCCCCCATCCGGCCGGCGGCCCAGCAGGCCCTGCCACGCGCGAGACCCTCCACTGCTGCCGACGTGCATAACAATGCATAGACGGAGCCCGGCCAAACTACCGGATCTCTGCCGCGAAGAGTGCGTCACAC
>PKWT01000213.1 GCA_003132125.1 Micrococcales bacterium
TCGCCGGACGTTCGTCTCAGCGTGACGGACCTGACGTCGCCGCGTAGCGTCGGCGTTTGACACACCCACCACCTTCTTGGAGGCCCGCAATGCGTCTGTCCACCCGCAACCAACTGCCAGGCACCGTCACCTCCATCCAACAAGGCGAGGCCCTGGCCATCGTCAAAGTGACCCTGGACGGCGGCGGACAGCTGATCACCTCCGCCATCACCCGCGAAGCCGTCGATGACCTCGGCCTCGCTGAGGGCACCGTAGTCACGGTTCTGATCAAGTCCACAGATGTGAGCCTCACCGTGGAGTGAGCCGAGCCCTCATGCGACAGTCCCCATGGTTTAGGCGCCCCCGAGGTGCGCGATCCTCCGAATCGCCAGGCAAGCCAAGGCTGGGTTCTGCCCTGGAGTTGAGCGTCAGGACCTGCTCGGCAAGTGGTCCGCACGAAACACGCCAACGTTATCGGCCTGCGGGATCGCGGCACCACACGACGACAACTACCGCTCTGCGGAGAGGTGGCCGAGGTACGTCCTCGGCTCTCGAGCACGCCGAGGATGTACCTCGACAGCCCAAGCCCATCAGGACGGACGGTCCCTCACCTTTTGGCGACGACGGCGAGGGCGAATTTCCACGACCTGTGGTCCTCCACGAGGGCGACACGGCGATCAGTCGCGAAAGCGACCGTGGCCCCAGCTTGAGCCGGTTGACCGCATGCGGGATTGACGCTGTCGTCGTCCTCTCAGTTGCACCAGGTCAGGGTGGGCGGTCCGCCCCAGCGTCGCCGCAGTCGTGAACCATACCGACGACGGGCATATCAAATGGACCGTGTTCCCCGTCCATCAATAAGTGACCATGCCGAGAGGGGGCCGGATCGCCCTACCCCGGCCCGCTGCTGATCCACCAAGACGCCGCTCAGTCGGCTCCCCCGCCCTGCGTCATTCCCCTTCAGTTGGGGGAGACAACGGTCGAGAGGTCGAAGTCGGCGTGTCGTAGAGCGCCCCTGTCCCGGTGAATAATGCGGGCGGGCTGGCATATGGGTAGCAGGCCCGCGCAGGTTCCCCTCGAGACCGCACCCTTTGGAACGCGCCCTGGAGGTTCCCCCTTGCGGCGGGCGCCCGTAGGCGTCGCGCCGGATCAAGGTTGCTCAAGCAGTCGCTTCGACTGCGGTCGCCCCGGGGGCAGTCCCCGCTGCATGGCCGTCCCGCGCTAACTGAACGGTATTGGGGTTAGAGCCCGGTCTTGCCGATCTCATCTCTGAGTGAGTGCACCGCGTCCAGCTGCGCCTTACGCTCTTGGATGGCCTTCCCTGCCACCGCGTCTAGCCCATCGTTGTGCCGCTGGATCACTTGGTTGTTCTGCTCGACATACTCTTCGAGGACCAGCGCAATGTTCCGGCGCCAGTTGCGGATCTCGGCGGCGTCGGCGTCTGTAGAAAAGGTGTGGGTAAGGAGCACGATGTCTCGACTGTATTGATGCAGCGGCTGATGCTGGCTTAGTTTTGCAGCTCGGCCGTAAGCTAGCGCAAGCTCGCCTCCTTGGTAGGGCACACGAACCTCTACCCCGATCCCGGTCCCCGACTCGTTGATTGTGGTCTCGGCAGCGTTGAGGTTGAGGCGGGTTGGTTCGATTCGCCCTTCAGCTTTGGCGCTATCGATCTGGTCTTGGTTTCTGATTCCTGCGGCGTCAAGTCGGCCAATCGAACTGGTGACCTTCGCGACGGCTCGATCCAGCGGCCCATCCAAGTGGCCACCAGTGCCGAGGGTTCTGTTGAAGTCGTGACTGTTGTCGGCCATGGATCTCCTTGGTCTGCATATGGAGTGCGGGTCTGCGCGCTTCGAATGGACGGTTGGCGTAGTGGTCAGATCGCCGATGGCGATCTGGAGACTCGATCGTAGATCTCCAACCAGCCCATATCGCCCGCGAACCGGACGTCGAACTCCTGACGAGTGGTAGGGAACTTCCTGGCTGAGAGCGCGCAGCTATTTCCCACCACACAGATGACCGTCCGCAAGGCCCAGCGACACCTTGAGTTCGAGGACCGAGCCCGTGAACGGGCCTTTCGGAGGCGCAACGTCATGGTGCGGACCGCTGCGGCGGACACGCGATGAACACAACCGCTCACCGAGGTGTCCGGTTGGGTTCATCGCGTGCCGTTGGTAATGATTGGGCTCAGGCGAGTGTGGGCGTCACCTCGCGTGCTGGGGTGGTCGGAGCCTGCGACGCCTTGGTGAGATCGCCGAGGGGAAGGATTGCTCGGCCGAATTGGTGGGCAATGATCTCGGCTGCTGCGATGTACCAGACCTCCACTGCGAGGGCGATGCCTGCCCAGCCGCCGATGTGCAGAGCGGTGACATTCCCCGTCTTGAACCCGATGACGGTCGGGATGAGGAGTGCTTCGACGAGCAGGAAGGCGATGACCAGCGCGATGTTCGTGCGAAGCGAGCCGATAAGCATGTAGAGGGTAAAGATGATCCACGGGGCCAGGAACAGGGCGGTTGCGGGACCCCGCAAGGCCGGGGCAAGCTCTCCGGCAAAGAAGGTGTCGTAGATACCGAACGAGACCCAGAACGCGCCGTAGGAACCGAAGGTGACCGCGGGGAAGAGCCTGCCATCGCGCAGTTCCCAGAAGCCCACGAGGATCTGGATTAGGCCGCCGAAGGCGAACGAAGTGGCGACGGCTGCCACTGCGGCGGATTTGTTGATAAGGCCGGCGTTCGTGAAGCTCAGCAGGAAAGTGTTGGCTGCGAAGGCTCCCAACGCGAGCGGAGCGGGGTCGATCGTTTTGGTGAGGCTAGTCATGGTGGCTGTCCTTTTCGTGAGACGTTGGCTTGATCGGTTGTGTGCGGTTTGGCCGCGGGAATGCGCGCGGTAGGTGCGGGGCGTCCAGAAGAATGGGGACTCTCATCCGGACAGCTGGTACGTAATGGGTATCGACACCGGCTGGGTTCTTCGCGGTCGTCGAGCAGGACCATTGTGTTCATCAGCCTCCTGGGGGCGGGGAGCGTTTGGGTTCTTCGATGTGGCTGGGCGTCTCCTGGGCTCGAGCACTGACGCGGTCACTCACGCCGGTATCGCCGCTGCGCATTACATCGGCGGCGGCGGCGATCGCATCAACGATGCCGATGTACCCGGTGCAGCGGCAGATGTTGCCGGACATCTGCTCGCGGATCTTCTCCCGTGTGGGTTCGGGATCGGTGTCGAGCAGGTGCATCGCGCTGATCAGCATTCCGGGGGTACAAAAGCCGCACTGGAGCCCGTGGTGGACGACGAACGCTTCCTGCAGGGGGTGCAACTCGTCGTCACCGGCGAGGCCCTCGACGGTGACGACCGATGACCCGTCCGCCTGCACGCCGAACATCAGGCAGGCGCGGGCGGGTTGACCATCGACGAGGACCGTGCAGGCCCCGCACACACCGTGCTCGCACCCGAGATGGGTGCCGGTGAGGCCGCACTGTTCGCGAAGTACGTCGGCCAACGTGTGTCGGGGTTCGACGTCAACGCGGACACGCTCGCCGTTGACGCTGAAGGTGACGTCCATGAGGAATCCTTTCTGAAAGGTGGTCAGTTGACGCCGGCCTGTGCGAGCGCGCGGCGAACCATCTCGGCGGCCATGGCCCGACGGAACGGAGCGGAGCCGTGCAGGTCTGCGGTGGGGCTGATCTCGTTGGACGCCGCGGCGGCGGCCTCGCGTGCGGTGCCACCGTTGGCGAGCACCTGCTCGGCGGCCGCTGCGCGAACCGGAATCGCGCCGACACCGCCCAGGGCGATCCGCACGGAATCCTCAATTTCGGCAACCACCGCGATGACCAGCGCGAAGTCCCCATGGCGGCGTGCGAACTCCGCGAATCCCCAGCGCGACGGCACCGGGAACCGGACGCTGGTGATCATCTCGTCCTCGGCGAGGGAGGTCGTGAGGGCGCTGACGAACAACTCTCCGGCCGGCAGGGATCGGGTCCCACCGGGCCCGGCCATGGTCACTGTGGCGCCGGTGCCGACCGCTACCACGGGAAGCTCGGCCGAGGGGTCGGCGTGGGCGATGCTGCCGCCCGCGGTACCACGAGACCGAATGGCAGTGTGCCCGATCCAGCGCGCCGCCTCGGCGAGCAGCGGGTGGTGAATCTGTTCGGCGAGCACGCTGTGACGGGTCAGGGTGCCAACTTGTACGTCGGAGCCGTCCCGAGTAACGGTGCCCAATCCGGGAATCCGGTTGATGTCGACCAGCACCGAAGGCCGCGCCATCCGCAGTGCGAGGACCGGTACGAGACTTTGCCCACCGGCGAGGATCTTGCCCTCGCCGTTGGCGCCAACCAGAGTCCTGATCACCTCGTCGACGCTCGCGGCGCGGACATAGTCGAACGGGGCACACTTCATTGCGTCATCTCCCCTCGAACCGAGGTGGTCGCTTCTCGGACCGCGCCTGGCGGCCCTCGGTGAAGTCCTCGCTGGCCCAGCAGCCATCGAAGGCCTCGATGAGTTCCTTGTTCGCGACCGAGTCGAGCTCAGGCTCGAAGAGGCTGTTGAGGACTTGTTTGGAGTACCCGAGCGTCAGCGGCGCGAGCTCGGCCAGGTCCTCAGCCCAAGCGATGGCGTCCTCGACGCTGCCGACGCGGGCGAAGAAACCGCAGGAGTGAGCCTGCTCGGCATCGAGCTGGTCGCAGGCCATGAGAACTGCCCGGGCCGTGCCTGGGCCGGCGAGTAACGCGAACCGCCGGATAGTCCATGGGTCGACCGCCAGCCCGATCTTCGCGGTAGGTATCCCGAAGACCGCGGTGGGCGTGGCTACTCGTAGGTCGGCAGCCAGCGCGAGCTGAGTGCCGGCTCCGATGGCTGGCCCGTTAACCGCGGCCACGACGGGCACCGGGGCATCAGTGACGGTGTGCAGCATGTCGTAGAGAGCCTCGCGGAAGTCCCCGTTGTAGACACCGCCGAGGTCGGCCCCGGAGCAGAAGCTTGTCCCGCGGCCGGTGATCACTATGGCCCGGGCGCCCTCCTCAACGGCCGAGCTCACCGCGTCGCGCAGCCGGTTGCACAGCTCGATGTTCAGCGCGTTGCGTTTCTCGGGGCGATCCAGCGTGATCACCGCAACCTGTCCGTGGCGTTTCAGATCGATCATTGCAGCTCCTTCCAGATGGTGGAGGGGGTGATCGGAAGGGTGTCGATTTGGATGCCGAGTGCGTCGCTCACCGCTCCGGCGAGCACGGCGTTGGGCCCGAGGGTGCCGCCCTCTCCCACGCCACGGACACCAAGGGGGTTCGCCGCAGGATGGGACACGTGCTCGATGGTCATCTCGGGGATCTCGGCGCTGGTGGGCATTAGGTAATCGAGCAGGGTGCCAGTGCTGAGGTTGCCAGCGTCGTCATAGATGAGGTGCTCATACATCGCGCCGCCGATGCCCTGCGCGATCGCGCCGACAATCTGCCCATCCACAATCTGCGGGTGCATCGCCCGCCCGGCGTCCTCGACGCACACGTACTTCAGGATCCGCACCTCGCCGGTGGTCCGATCCACCTCGATGGCCGCGACCTGGGCGCCCGCAGCGAACACGCCGCGGATCGGGTCGTAGAACTTCGTGGCTTCCAGGCCGGGCTCGATGCCCTTGGGCAGCCGGTGAGACTCCAGGTAGGCAACGCGGGCGACCTCGGCGATGGACAGCGCCGGGTCGGGCACCCCGACCACGCCTATCTGGCCGTTTTCGATGTGCAGCGCGGCGGCATCTACCTCGAGCAGGCCGGCGGCGAGGGCAAGCACCTTCTCCTTCACCGCAGCGGCGGCGCGGTGCGCGGCGCCGCCGCCGATCACGGCCTGCCGGGAAGAAAACGCCCCGAAACCCCACAGCGACTCGTCGGTGTCGCCGATGCGGACCTCGACGTCGTCGTAATCGACGCCGATCCCGTCCGCGACGATCTGCGCCATCGTGGTCTCCAGGCCCTGCCCTTGGGAGGTGACCCCGGAGAACACGGTGACCTTGCCGTCCGGGTTGACCCGCACGGTGCACGCGTCGTGTCCGGTTCGGAACGGCATCCGTGGACCGGCGCTGGCGGCCCTGCCCAGTCCGGTGAGCTCGTTGTAGCAGGCGAATCCGATTCCGATGGGCGGTTCGTCGGTGCCGCGGCGGCGTTCTTGCTCGGCGAGGAAGTCGTCATAACCCAAGGCGTCGAGGGCCTTGGTGAGACACTCGACGTAGTGCCCGGAGTCGTCCACCAGCCCTGAGGGCATCTTGTACGGGATATCCTCGGGCAGGATCAGGTTCTTGCGACGGACGTCGACCCCGGTCATGCCCAGTTCGCGCGCTGCGGCGTCGAGCACCGTCTCCATCGCGAAGACGCTGGCCGGGCGAGCTACCCCGCGGTACGGCCCCGCCGGCGCGGTGTTCGTGGCCACGCCGCGCACGGCGCAGCGGTAGTTGTCTAGCCGGTACGGTCCCGAGAGCAGACCACCCGCCATCAGCGGCTCGATCCCGGCGGTCCACGGGTACACCGAGTAAGCGCCGACGTTGACCGTCACGTCAGCCTGCACCGCCAACAAAGTCCCGTCGGAGGCGAAGCCTGCCTTGATCAGGTATCGGTGGTCGCGCGCGTGGGTCGCCGCGGCCAGGTGTTCGGCCCGGTCCTCAACCCATTTCAGTGGGACGTTGGGCATCGCGCGAGCCATCAGGCACAACGCGACGTCCTCGGGATACAGCACCGACTTCACGCCGAACCCGCCGCCCACGTCGGGGGCGACTACCCGGACGTTGCCCTCGGGCAAGTCAAGCAGCTCGGCAATCATGTTCCGGACGATGTACGGCACCTGGGTGCCCGACCAGAACGTCAGCTTCCGGTCGGAGGGGTCCCAGAGGGCCACCCCGGCCCGGCACTCCATCGGGTTGCCTGCGTGCCGGTTGGTGACCAGATCCCGCTCGACCACAACCGCTGCATCGCCGAACGCGGCGTCCACCGACCCGGTCTCGAAGACGCGCTCCAACAGCACATTGTCCGCAGCCTCGGGGTGCACCGGCTCCCTCGGTGAGACCCAGGCGCAGACCGTGGCGGGCAGCGGCTCGTAGTTGACCTCAACCAACTCGAGCCCGTCCTCGGCGAGGTATCTGTCGCTGGCCACAACGGCGGCCACCGGTTCCCCTTGGTAGCGCACCTTCTCGTGCGCGAGCACCGGCTGGTCGGTCTCCACGTAGGACGGCAGCGACGACCGCGCGCGCAACACCACGTGCATGAAGTCGGCCCCGGTAAACACCCGCCGCCCCGACTGTTCGGCCCTCGAGGTGTTCACCGAAGTGATGCGGGCGTGGCCGTAGGGGCTGCGCAGAAACGCGACGTGCTGCATCCGCGGTAACTGGAAATCGCTGACATAGCGCCCGTGTCCGGTGACGAGGCGCTGGTCTTCCTTACGCCGCACGCTGCGACCGAGGCTGCCGGAGGGGGTGGCCTGGATCGGCTCGGCGTGGGGCGCGGCGGCGGTGTCGGTGGCGGTGGCGGTCATGGGAGTCTCCGATCAGGACTGGTGTTGCCCAGGGTTGAGGGATCAGGGCATGGCGTATCCGCCGTTGACCGAGACCACCTGACCGGTGGTCCAGGACGACAGCGGGGAGGCCAGCAGTAACACCATCGGCGTGATGTCGTCGGGGCGTCCGACGCGGCGCAGCGGGTACAGCGCGAGGATCTTCTTCATCCGTTCCTCCTCATCGCCGCCGGCATGCGCGTCGAAGTTGTCGGTGCGCACCAGGGCCAGGGAGACGGCGTTGGCACGGATCCCGAATCTCGCCAGCTCCTTGGCCAGCGAGCGGGTCAGTCCAACGGTGGTGGAGCGTGCGGTTGCCGTGACCAGCAGCCCGGATTCCCCTACCCGCCCTGAGTCGCCCATCAGGTTCACAATCGCGCCAGCCTTGCGCTCGGCCATCCGCTTTGCGACGGCGTGCGTGATCTGCAGCGTCCCGGTCACGGTCACGTCGATCTGCGGCGCCCAGTCCTCCGGGGTGGAATCGAGGAACCGCTGCATCTTCGTGACCGCGGCGTTGTTGACCAGCACCCCAATCGGGCCTAGTTCGCTCTCGACCCGCTGCACGATTGCGTCCACAGCTGCGGCGTCGCGCAGGTCTCCGCCGACTGCGATTGCTTTGACGCCGAGCTCGGCGGCCGCTGCGGCGGACTTCTCCGCACCTTCGGCCGAGGAGTTGTAGTGGAACGCGACGTCTGCGCCCTCGCGGGCGAAGCCCAGTCCGAGCGCCCGGCCCAGGCCCTGTCCCGCCCCGGTTACTAGTACGACCGTGCCGGCAAGCTGAAGATCCATGATTTCCTCTCCTAAACAAACTGGAACGTGCGGTTGCCAAAGGCGGTGATGACTCGTCCGAAGCGCAGGCCGGGGAAGTGCGCCCCGACCACGAGGTCGCCGCTGTCGACGACCTCGTCGGCTAACGCGTTTCGCGCCGCGCAGGCGGCGACTGGGTCGACGTCGAAGACCGCTTGCCAGTCGCGCTCGGCAAGCTCGACCACCGAATGCACGACATCGCCGAGCAGCAAGGCTCGCTGATCACCGTCTGAGACGACGAACACCGTGGACCCAGGAGTGTGTCCGGGCGTGTGCCGCGCGGTCAGGCCCGGGGCGATGGTGACGTCGGTGTCGAACAGCTCAAGCTGCGGCCCCAGTGGGGAAAGCTTGCGAACCGCGCCCGGGTCGGCGTCTGGTCCGTCTACAAAGTGGGCCCAATCGGCGGCGTGCACCCGATACGTCGCGTTCGGGAACACGACTACACCCTTCTTCGTGGCCCATCCAACGTGGTCGAAGTGCAGATGGGTGAATACGACGTCGGTGACGTCCTCGGGCGCGACGCCGTGTCCGCGCAGGGAGTCAAGAAAACCGCCGCCGGAGTACTTCCCGTTGTCGATCGTGCCCACCCCAGCGTCGACGAGCACGACCCGTTCGTTGATGCGGATCAGGAACCCACCGAGCTGAAGGTGCAAGATCCCGTCGGCGTCCAGCGCGTGCGGGTGGCATGACCACGGGTCATCGACACCCGGCCGGGTCAGCACCTCGGCCGCCGGCTCCATCGCGGCCCCGTCCGATACCGGCAGGATCTCGATACTGCCGATCTTCACGTTTCGCCACCCGGGCTGAGCAGGGTGCGGATGCCGCGGCCCGCGGCGAGCTCGTCGAGGGCGTCATTCACGTCGGTGAGGACGCCATGCCCGGTGACCATCTGACGTAGGTTCAGTTCGCCGCTGCGCACCCAGTCGAAGAACTGGGGCATGTCGGCCACGGCGTCGAGCGAGCCGGCAACGCAGCCGCGCAGCGTACGGGCAAAGTAGAACAGCTCCAGGGCGCTGAACGAGAGGGTGTCATCCTTGCCACCGATGCCGACCACGGTGCACGAGCCGCCGCGGCGCGTCATCGACCACATGTCGCGGATGGTGCGCGCCGAACCGACGCAGTCGAATACGAAGTCGGCACCGCGCTTCTCGGTGAGTCCGCGGACGGCGGTCTTGTTTGTTTCGTCTGCGGCCATGAAGTGGTGCGCGCCGGCGGCCAGCGCAAGGTCAGCCTTGTCCGGGCTCCGGTCGATGGCGATGATGGTCCCCGCGCCGGCCAGGCGTGCGCCCTGAAGGACCGACAACCCGACACCCCCCAGGCCGATGACGAGCACCGAAGAGCCCTCGGTGACGTGCGCAGTGCTGGTTACCGCGCCGACGCCGGTGGTCACGGCGCAGCCCAGCAGCGCAGCATCGGCGGTGTCGATGTCGTCCGGGACGGGGACAACGGCAGCACGCGGGACGACGGTCTGTTCCGCGAACGAGCCGACGGTCAACCCCGGATAGACCGGCTCGCCCTGCTCGGTCACGGCGTACGGCTCGCCCGCGCGCTGGGAACCGTTGGCGCAAAGGTGTGGCTCGTCGTGGACGCAGTGGAAGCAGTGCCCGCACGGGGTGATCCACAGCAGAATCACCCGTTGACCCTCGGCCAGGTCGTTCACCGATGCCCCCACCTCGATGATCGTGCCGCAGGCCTCGTGCCCGAGCACGGCGGGCAGCGGCTGGGCCAACACTCCGCGGGCCAGCGAAAGGTCAGAGTGGCACACCCCGGTCTGCTCGATGCGCACCCGCACGTCGCCGGGCCCAACCGCCTTTAGGTGGATCATCTCGACGGTCATCGGTTCGCTGACATCTCGGAGCACCGCGGCACGCACAGCATGCGGATACTCACTGGCCGTTGCTGTGGCGCCTTGGGTCCCGAGGCTCATCGCTGCACCGCCTTGATCTCAAGGACGTCGGCGATGCCGTATCCGCCCATTTCGCGTCCAACCCCGGACTGTTTGTACCCGCCAAAGGGGGCGCCCGGGTTGAACGCGCCGCCGTTGACGTCGACCTGCCCGGTCTGCAGCCGTTCCGCGACGGCGATCGCGGCATCGCGGTCGGCGCCCCAGACGGCGCCACTGAGCCCGTAGATGCTGTTGTTGGCCAGCGCGACGGCCTCGTCGTCGGAGCCGGCGGTCAGGATCGACAGCACCGGCCCGAAGATCTCTTCGGTGGCCAGCTGCGATTCCGGATCGACCCGGCTGAAGACGGTCGGGGTGACGTAGTGACCCCGTTCCGGCAGTTCAATGCCGCCGACCCGGTCCACACCACCGAGGACCGTGACGGTGGACGTGCCACCCGTAGACGGATCGAGGAATGACTCGACCTCCTTGCGCTGCTCGGCGGAGATCAGCGGCCCGAGCCGAGAGCCCGGCGCATACTTGGCTGCGGCCTCGGCTGCCAAGCGCTCGACCTGCTCGACCTGCTCGACCGGGACGATCAGCCGAGCCAGCGCGGTGCAGGTCTGGCCGCCGTTGAGGTAGCAGTTCCCGACGGTGATCTTGACCGCCTTGGCAAGAAGTTCGTCGTCAGTGTCGGCGAGCACGACGCTGGCCGACTTGCCGCCCAGTTCGAGGGTGATCCGCTTGAGGGTGCCAGCTGCGGTGGCGGCGATCTGGCGGCCGACCTTTGTGGATCCGGTGAATGACACCTGGTCGACGTCGGGATGGCGGGTGAGTTGGTCGCCCACGACCCGGCCGCTTCCCGTCACGAGGTTGAACACCCCGGCAGGTAGCCCCGCCGCCTCGAAGGCGCGAGCCAACTCGAAAGCCGTCAGCGGGGTCAGCCCAGCCGGCTTGAGGACGACAGTGGTGCCCGCGGCCAGTGCGGGGATCACCTTCACGACGACCTGGTGCAGCGGCAAATTCCAAGGCGTGATGGCGGCGACGACGCCGACCGGTTGGCGCAGGATCAGCGAATTGCCTATCTCGCTGCGGAACGCGAAACTCTCCAGAGCGTCGATTGTCTTGTCGATCACCGCCAGCGGGGTGTCGACATGGAGCCCCCGCGCCACCTTCGGCGGCGAGCCTTGTTCGCGGTGCACGGTGTCGGCGAACACATCGGCGCGCTCAGCGATCACGTCGTGGACTCGGCGCAGCATGGCGGCACGCACGGCGACCGGTGTTGCCGCCCACGCGGGGAACGCTGCGCGGGCTGCGGCCACCGCTGCGTCGACGTCGGCTGCGGATGCCTGGGTGATGAGCCCGGTGACCTCTTCGGTCGCAGGGTTTTCCACTTCGAGGTCGCCGCCGCCGCCGGACACCCAGCGACCGTCGATGTAGAGCGCGGGCTCGCGTTGGATCTTGGACATGTCAGAACCCTTCCTTGGCGTCGTTCCCGGACGCCGCCGGGCTGGGGAGTACGAGAGTGAGCACGATGGACGGACCAGCCGACCCACGGCCGCCGCCTAGGTAGGCTCCGGCCGTGCCGCTCCTCCGGCGGCTGACCAGCCAACCGACCAGCAGCCCCAGGAGCGCGGACAACACGGGGAGGGCCTGTTTGAGGACCGCACCACTTCCGGCGGACATGAGGTTGAGAGGCTCAATGTCGTCCAAGCTGCGTCGCCGTGGCGAGCCGGAACCTTCAGCGGTGGCCGCTCCACCGGCCGCGTGGCGGTCGGCAGCGGCCGCGGTGGGTGCGCTCGACGTCGCGGCACCCGGGGCACTGTCCGACGCGCCCTGATCGGAACTGGCCATCTCGGCCTCCAACCGCTGGGCGAACTGGCCAATGAGCTTGCCACTCACGTCCGCGATCACGCCACGGCCGAACTGGGCCACCCGACCGGCCAGCGCCAGGTCAGTGTTGATTGTGATCTCGGTGCCCTCGCCCTGCGGGTGCAACTGCATGTCGATCGTCGCGGCCGCATTTCCCTGTCCGCGGACATCGCGGCCCTCCGCACGGATGATCGCGTGGTGAGCGGCGTCGTCGCGTTGGGTAAATCGTGCGACGCCCTCGTACTGGGCAGTCACCGGGCCGACCTTGATCTTGACTCCCCCGAGGTAGTCCTCCCCCTCGACGCCGAGCAGGGCAGCGCCCGGCAGACAGGGCGCGACTCGCTCCAGATCGGTGATCACCTCCCAGGTTCGGTCCACCGGGAGGTTAACGGTGAAGGTGTTCGTCAGCTCCACGGCGCCTTCTCCTTCCTAAGCTTGCTGTCCCTGGTTACTAACTAGCGCTCTGTAGTGACGTTACGGTATTGCCGTGGCGCAGCGCCACCTGCGTGCATGGTCAGCGTTGCTGGGCGCTTTCGGTGTTGTGCACAGCGAGGAGCCCACGCAGTTTGAATCGCAGGATCTTGCCCGACCCGGTCCGAGGGATCTCCTCGATCTCGATAAGCTCAGTTGGCACCTTGAAGTGCGTCAGCCGCTCTCGGGCCTCGGCCAGAACCGCGTCTGCGTCGAACTCCCCGGGGTGCCGCGGGACGACGAAGGCGACCGGGACCTCCCCAAGGCTGAGGTGCGGGACGCCGATAACGGCAGCGTCGAGCACATCCTCCGATTCCAGCAATGCGTCCTCGACCTCAGCGGGGTAGATGTTCTCGCCGCCTCGGATGATCAGCTCTTTGGTACGACCGCTGATCCGCAGGAATCCATTCTCATCGCGTCGGGCCAGATCGCCTGTGCGGTACCAGCCATTGATCAACACGGCGGCCGTAGCGTCGGGCAGATTGTGGTATCCAGACATCACGTTGGGGCCCTGCACCCACAACTCGCCCTCGTCGGCAAGCGCAACGTCACGTTCGGTCGCGGGGTCGACCAGGCGGACGGTCAGCCCGGGAAGCGGGAGCCCGCACGAGCCCATCACCCGGTTTCCGGTGGACCAGTTCATCGTGACCATCGTGGAGGTCTCCGTGATGCCGTAACCGTCGAGCAGCGGCACCGCGAACGCCTTCTCGAAACCCTCGTTCAACGCGGCCGGCAGGATGGCGCCCGCCGAGACGCACATCCGCAGTTTCCGCGCGCCCAAGCCCTCATGGGCGGCCCGGTCGAGAAGGTAGTGGAACATCGTCGGCACACCTGGAAAGAAGGTCACCTCACCCTCCGGGCCCGGGTTGCGCAGCCGCGCCAGCACACCATCCACGGAGAACCGCGGGAGGATCCGCTCGGTTGCACCCACAGCGGTCACGCCCAGTACACACAGGACGAGCGCATAGGAGTGGAACAACGGCAGCGGGGAGAGCACCACGTCCTCAGGACCGAGACCAACGATCGGCGCCCAGCAGGCGGCGACCACCCACAGGCAGCCACGCTGAGTGAGGTAGACCCCCTTGGGGCGACCTGTCGTCCCTGACGTGTAGAGCATCCACGCGGTGTCGTCAAGGCCGAGGCAGTCCCGCGGCGCCTGCGAAGGAGCAGCTAGCAGGTCACTGAAGGACAGCTCGTCGTCGCCAAGTGGCCCGTCGCCGACCACGACAACGGAGTGCACGGCCTCGCGGTCAGCCACCAGTTTGCGCACGGTGTCGAGGTGTGCAGCGTCGGTGATGATGATCCGGGAGCCGCTGTCGTCGAGGATGTGCGTAACTTCGGCGGTCGCCGACTGTGGGTTGGCACAGACCGCCACACCCCCGGCACGCGGGATGGCCAGATACGACTCGACCGTTTCGACCCGGTTGTCCATCAAGATCAGAACCCGCTCGCCCTGAGCGAGACCTCGGTCCTGCAGGTGACCTGCCAGGCGGGCCGTGGTCCCGACGAGCTCGCCATAGGTGACCGAGCGTTGATCGTCGACAAACGCGACCTTGTCCGGTCGCTGACGAGCGTGACCTGTCAGTAGATCCGGAACGGTCTGGATCAATTCCGTGCGTATCATCGTGCCTCCTTGCCAAGCGACCAGTTCAGATCGTTGATTAGTCCCTGTTGCCAGATGCACCCTCGACGCCGACACGGGGACGTGTCATAGCATCAGATCCGGGTCCCAGTGCAGGAACGACAGCACTCTCAGAACTCAGACCGATGTTGAAGCAGAAAGGCAGTTCCTCAACGCCGTGCGTCCCGGGGTGGGCTTTCCTGCTGACTTCTCATCAGCACCTCAGCGCCGACGGGGGTGACTCTAACTAACGTTCGTTAGTATTGCAAGGTAGTGTTGTTGTTTGGTGGACCGCGAGCCGCCGGGCCGGACCGGCACAGTCAATGGAAGGGTGAGCAGATGAACGAGTACAGGGTGGGTTTGTGGCACCGTTAGGAACCCAGACGGTTCCTGCGCGGGCCCGACACACTGTGACCAGCGAGGCGGTGCTCGACGCCGCCCTGACCCTCTTCGCCGTGCGTGGATATCACGGCACAGCGGTGAGCCAGGTTGCCGAGACGCTCGGGATTCGCACACCCAGTCTTTACAACCACATGCGCTCGAAGCGAGAGCTCCTGGAGACGATCATCGAGCGGACGCTAGACGGTGTGGAGGCCGACTTTGAGGAGGCCGTCCGGGGCGTGAGCGATCCGGTGGAACGACTGCGGCGGGCCACGCGAATCTATGCACTCCGCCAGGCAACTCATCGGCGCGAAGCGCTCGTCGTCAACCGCGACACCCGCAGCCTCGAAGAGCCAGCGCTGTCCACCCTGCAGGCGAGGCGGCGGAACCAAGAGCATGCGCTACGTGCCGTGATCGTCGACGGAATCCGCTCGGGAGCGTTTACCGTCGAGTCACCGGAACTGGCCTCATTCGCCATCCGCGAGATGTGCGTCAGCATCGCCCGCTGGTTCCGCGCTGACGGTGCCCGCTCAGCTGAGCAGGTGGCCGACGAGTACAGCGCGTTCGCACTCCAGATTGTCGGCGCATCGCGGGGATGAGACCAATCGCGGCCCAGACTGGAAGTGCCACCTCTCGCATACGAAGCGCTCGACCGTCACGACGAAGGCTGGCTCAAGACCGTCCTCTCGTTGCCTGATCCGACCGGCCCTCGGCTGGGCCGGATACTCTAAGCCGCCTAGGGCCCCGTGTCGGTAACCCGTAAAGGCTTGTGGTTACGGGAGAATGGGGTATGTCGAAGCCGCAAGACGTCCAGCAATTCGTGTTGATGGTCGTGGAGCCGGGTGCTGCTGGTTCGGGACAGGCGAAAGCGCCTGTGGATAAGACGTTTCGGCGTTATGACCAGGATCAGCCGATGCTGTTGGCTCCTGATCTTCGGGACTGGTTGGCGGCCGATCATCCGGCTCGGTGGGTTGATGATCTGGTCGAGCACGGGCTGGACCTGTCCGCGGTCTACGCCGACTACACCGAGGTGCGGGGCGCTCCGCCTTATGAGCCGCGGCTGATGTTGAAGGTTCTGATCTACGGCTACTCCCATGGGGTCACCTCCTCGCGGGCGTTGGAGCGGCGCTGCCATGACGACATCGCGTTCCGGTTCCTGACCGCGCAGGCGGCTCCGGACTTCGTGGCGATCAGCCGGTTCCGGGCCCGGCACGGGGCGGCGCTGAAGGCGTTGTTCACCCAGTCGTTGGCGTTGTGCGCCCAGGCTGGTCTGGTGTCGTTGGGTCGGGTTGCCCTGGATGGGACCAAGGTGCGGGCGGCGGCGAGCCGGCACCGGGCGATGAGCTACGACCGGATGGTGCGGGCCGAGTCCGAGCTGGCCGGCGAGGTTGAGGCGTTGCTGGCTGAGGCGGAGCGGTTGGATGCGGCTGAGGACGCCGCGTACGGTCCGGACCGCCGCGGTGATGAGCTGCCCGTTGAGCTGACCCGTAGGGAGGGCCGGTTGGCCGCGATCCGTAAGGCTAAGGCCGCACTGGAGGCTGAGCACGCAGCGAAGGCCCGAGTGGAGGCTGAGCAGGCGGCGACCGAACAGGATCAGGATGCCGACCAGGTCAGTGAGGCCGGTGACGCCGCCGAGGCCGCCGCGGTTGTCCCGGACCGTGCGCAGCGCTCGTTTACCGACCCGGACGCGCGGATCATGAAGACCGCCGACGGGTCGTTCCACTACTGCTTCAACGGTCAGGCGGTCGTGGATGAGAAGAGCCAGGTCGTGCTCGCCGCGTCGCTGCGCCAGTCCGGTGCGGACGCCCCGGCGCTACCGGACATGCTCACCGAGCTGGCGTCTTCGTTGGCCGCGGCAGGGATCACCGGCAGCCCGCGCACGCTGCTGGCCGATGCGGGGTACTTCTCCGCCGACAACGTTGAAGCGGTCACGACCGCGGGGATGAACCCGCTGCTGGCAACCGGGCGGCTTAAGCATGGCGAGAAGCCACCGCCGACGCCGCGCGGGCGGATCCCGGCGGGCCTGACCCCCAAACAGCGGATGAGCCGCAAACTACGGACCNNCGGACCAAGAAGGGCAAGGCCGCCTACGCCCGGCGCAAGGCGATCGTGGAGCCGGTCTTCGGTCAGATCAACGTCGCCCAAGGCGGCCACCAACTACGGCTCCGCGGCCAGGTCAAAGCCGACTTTGAGTGGACGTTCCACCTGGCCTGCCACAACTTCCGCAAGCTCGCAGGGTCCGGATGGACAACCACCCAGCTGGCCACCACCTGAAGGCGAGGGAGACACCCCTGCGGCTCAGCGAGAGTCGACACCATCGGTCACCTGCGGTGATCTCGATGCCCACACATCACAATTCCGCCATGCCTCTCACACACCCTCGAACGGCCACAGGCTCCGTCTTGGGCGCCGGCTACCCCAGCAACCGTTTCGGACTCAGGGTCCTAGAGCGTTCACCGATCAGCCATACGCTTTCGATGACCTGAGTACACCTGATCACCAACCCTGGTGCTCACCCCGTGATAAGTGCGGCAGCAAGATGAGGTGGTGTGCATAAAGGCAACGGGGGGTTGCCCCATTTTGTCAGGGTGAGATGGGTGCCGGCCTGTATCTCGAGCAGGTCACGCCGGCTGTCGTCTGTGCTGCCGGCCCGGCTCAGGACTCACTTCAGTGCTCAGCTCATCTGCAGCGACACGGGTGGTATTTATGCACACCTACCTCATCTTGCTGCCGTACTGGCCCCGTGATGGGTATCAGACTGCACGAGTTCGACCCGGCTCCTTGGGCCCTTGCCTACCGCACCGCGGTCGCAGTGGGCTGTAGCCCGTCCACGTGAAGGACCGCATGACCGGTCTGCGCGCGTTCGCCCCCCGCGTGGGGTCGAGGCGACGTAATGCATCGACGCCCATCCTCACTCAGACCGACAGGGGCATGTTGCTACTGAGCCCGCTCGCGCTCAAATCCCTCCCAGAACCTCAGCGCCGCGACCTCCATCTCAAGCCCCAGTCGCAGCGGCACCATCCGGTCAGCAACATCGTCGCGATCACCGAAGCGATTCTTCATGCCCCGGTACGTGTCGATCCGCTTGCGGTGCTGCACGACCTGCGCACGAGCGAGCGCAAGCATGTCCTCGGGCTGAGCGAACTCACCGAAGAACAACTTCATCTCGGCGATGTCGCGCACTTGCATTTGCTCGTTGGCCGGCTCCGCGAGCCACGCCCGCAGTTCCTTCATCCCACTGTCGGTGATGGTGTAGGTCTGTCGACGACGCCCGTCCGTCTCGGTCAAGACGCTCAGCAGGTCCAGTTCGACCAGCCGCTTCGGCTCCGAGTAGAGCTGGGCGTGAGGGAATGGCCAGAAGTACCCGACCGAGTGACTGAGCGCGCGCTTCAGGTCGTACGACGTGGTCTTCCCCCGCATCGCGACCATGCCCAGCACCACATAGGAAGTCGGAGTCAGTTTCACCGTTGACACGTTCATAACCATATCGTACGATCCACACCGTACGAAACATACGATCTACTTTGGACTGTTTAGGACATTATGGACATCGCAACCAGCATGAGATGGACCGCCGAGCGGTACCCGCACAGACGTGCGGTTGGTGGTGCGTCGCCGATGACGTACGCCGAGTGGGATGCCCGCACCGACAGGCTCGCACGTGTGCTGTTGGGCATTGGAACAAGTCCCGGCGACCGTGTTGTCCTCATGCTGCAGGGCGGTGAGCCTCTGGCGTCGCTGCACCTGGCCGCCCAGAAGGCCGCGCTGACGTCGATCCCGCTGTCGACAAGGTTCAGCGTCGAGGAGCTCGCGTACTGCCTCGGCGACTGCGACCCTGCCTTGGTCGTCACCGACGACACGACGGCTGACGTGATTGCTGACGCGGTGAAGCTGCTCGACCTGTCACCGACAGTGGTCCACGTCGACGACCTCACCTCGATCGGGGATCCTGGAGGGCGGATTCCGGCTGCGCCGTCAGAGGCTGAGATCAGCGTCATGCTGTACACCTCGGGAACCACCGGGAAACCGAAGGGCGTACCCCGCAGTCACCGCGCCGAGCACGCCGCGGCGGTGGCCCACCTGATCCAGACTGGCCAGCCCGTTGGGGCTGTGGGTCTCGGCGTGATGCCGTTGTTCCACACCATGGGCATGCGTAGCCTGCTCGCGAGCGTGGTGGGAGCCGGCACATGGGTACCGCAAGCGAAGTTCGATGCAGAACAGTCGATGGATCTCATCATCGACGGTGGGGTCGACACGCTGTATCTCGTGCCCACCATGTACTGGTCGCTGCTGCAGACAGGTCGACTCGGGGAGGCGCGCTCCGTCAAGCGGCTCGCGTACGCCGGCGCCGCGATGTCCCCGGCTCTGGCCGGAAAGCTCGTCGCCGCGGTTCGTCCCGATCGATTCGTAAACCACTTCGGCAGCACCGAGATCTACACGTTCACGATCGGCCCAGACGGTGCACGCAAACCTGGCTGCGCGGGTCGCGCCGGGGTGTTTTCTCGCGTACGACTTGTCGACCCCGATCCCGACGCCCGCCCGAACCAGCTCGTCGAACCGGGAGAGCGGGGCCAGGTCGCGGTCAGCATGGATAGCCCGGAAGCTTTCGCGGGCTATTGGCGTCGCCCGGATGCTGATGCGAAATCTATCCGGGACGGCTGGTACTTCACCGGAGACCTCGCCACCGAAGACGATGACGGCGATCTGTGGGTGTCCGGACGTGTCGACGACATGATCAACTCCGGGGGCGAGAACCTCTACCCAGAGGAGATCGAGCGTTCCCTCGCCAACTGCCCCCACCTGGCCCAGGTGGTCGTGGCGGGCACGCCGCACGACAAGTGGGGCTCCGCGGTCACCGCGTTCTTCGTGCCCGCCGACGGCGTTGACTCCCAGGTCGCGCTTGAACTCGTCGAGTCCTGGGTCCGCAATGAGTCGCACCTGCCTTCCCTCAAACGGCCGAAGCGTTACGTGGCGATCGACGCAATACCGACGTCTGCGGTCGGCAAGGTCCTGCGCCGCCGTCTGGTCGACGGCGACTATCGGGTGCTCGCAGACACCGCACCGGATCCCAGCCCGCCCCCGAGGAGCCAGCGATGACCGGTCTCGCCCGCATCGAGGACGTCCCCCTGCTGACCGGGAAGGGGCACTTTCTCGACGACCTCGACCCCCTCCCAGGCACACTGGTCGCTGCGATTGTCCGCAGCCCGCACCCGCACGCACGGATCCGCGGAGTAAACCTCGATAGGGCCCGCCGCCATCCAGGAGTCGCAGCCGTGGTCGGGCCGGACGAGGTCCTGGAGACGCTGAAGCCTTTCCCGCTGTCACTCAAGGCACCCATGCCCTACTACCCCACGGCGACTGACAAGACGAGGTACGTCGGCGAGCCGGTAGCGGTCGTCGTCGCCACCGACCGTTACACCGCGGAGGACGCGGCCGAACTGGTAGAGATCGACTACGAACCGCTCGACGCTGTCGTCGGAACCTACGATGCGCTGGAGCCGGACGCACCACGTCTGCACGACACCGCCGACAGCAACGTCGCCACGGACCGGACGTTCGACTTCGGTCAGGTCGACGACGCGTTCGCCCGGGCCGCACACACGGTGACCGGCCGATACTCCTTCCCACGCTACTCATCCACTCCAATGGAGTGCTACAGCGTGATTGCCGACTGGCAGGACACGGTCGACGGCCCCGAGGTCACTTCCTGGGCGAACTTTCACGGCCCGTTCTCCATGGTTCTGGTGGTGGCGGGTGCCCTCGACATACCGACCTCACGGTTCCGGCTGATTGTTCCCGAGGATATCGGCGGAAGCTTCGGCATCAAGGCCTCCATCTACCCGTACATCGCGCTGATGGCTCTCGCGAGCAAGCACGCTGGACGTCCAGTGCGCTGGACCGAGGACCGTCTTGAGCACCTGCTGGCGAGTTCGTCGGGTTCTGATCGCGAGATGACGTTCGAAGCCGCGATCGACGAAGGCGGCGTGATCTCGGCGCTGCGCGTCGACCTCATCGACAACGTCGGCGCATACCTTCGCCCGCCCGAGCCGAGCACGCTGTACCGCTGCTTCGGTAACATCACCGGCGCCTACCGGATCGAAAACGTGCAGATCCGCGCCCGCGCGGTCGTCACCAACAAGGCACCCACCGGACTCAACCGTGGGTTCGGCGGCCAACAACTCTACTTCGGCCTCGAACGTCTCATCGACGAAATCGCACGCGAGCGCAAGCTAGACCCAGTCGACGTCCGCAAGGCAAACCTGATCGCGACCGGCTCCTTCCCCTACGCCACGGCAACTGGAGGGATCTACGACTCCGGCGACTACGAGCAAGCGTTCCAGATGGCACTCGACGCCGCCGGCTACGACAAACTGCGCGAGGAGCAGAGAATGGCACGCGAGCGCGGCGAACTCTATGGGATCGGAGTCGCCACGATCGTTGACCCGTCGGCGACGAACATCGGCTACGTCGGCCTCGCGACGCCCGCCCATGACCGCGGGCGCGGCAAGTCCGGGTCGACTGAGCACGTCCGCGTCATCGTCGATCCCCAGGGCATCGTCTCGGTGCTGCTCGGAACGGTGCCGCAGGGCCAGGGGCACGCGACGGTAGTTCGCCAGGTGGTCGCCGACCGGCTGGGTCTCCCGAGCGGGCAGGTGGTGCCCCGGGTCGAGATGGACACGAGGTCGACGCCGTGGACACTCAGCACCGGCAGCTATTCCTCCCGCTTCGCCCCAATGCTGACGAGCGCACTGATTGAGGCAACGGACCGGATCGCCGAGACCATCAAGGTCGCCGGGGCAGTCCTCCTCGGAGCGGACCCCGCCGACCTCGAACTCGTCGGCGGTGAGGTACGGGTCGCTGCTGAGCCCGAACGAAACGTCGCCTTCCGGCACGCCGCCGGGCTGATCCACTGGGACCCGGGTTCGCTGCCGGACGGCACATCTGCACGCCTGTACGAAGAGGCTGCCTTCACACCGCCGCAGTCCAAAGCTCCCTCACGCACTGACCAGATCAACTCCAGTCTGTGCTACGGGTTCGTCGCCGAAGTGGTCGCGTGCCGGATCGATCCCGACACGCTGCAGATCTCCCTCGAGACGGTGTCGACCGTCCATGACGTCGGAACGATTCTCAACGCCACCCTGCTCGAGGGCCAGATCCACGGCGCACTTGTTCAGGCCCTCGGCGGTGCGGTGTACGAGGAACTGTCGTACTCCGAGTCCGGGCAGCCGACGGCGACGACGTTCATGGACTACTTGTGTCCGACCACTGCGGAGTCGTCCTTCCCGCTGACGAGCAATCACCTCGAGACTCCCTCACCACTGACCAAGCTCGGCGCAAAGGGAGGCGGCGAGGGCAGTTCGATGAGCTTCCCGGTCGCCATCGCCAACGCCGTCTCCGATGCCCTCTCCCCCCAGGGGATCGCGATCAACTCGCTGCCCCTGCATCCCAATGTGCTTCACACGCTGCTCAACAAGGGCACAAACCAGGAAGGGAACTGACTATGGCACTCACAGGGGGCGAAATCCGTCTCGAACGCAGCCACGATGGTCAGGTAGCAAACCTGACACTCGACCATGGGCGCTACAACATCATCACCTGGGAGACCCGCCAAGTGATGGCCGACCGTTTCGCCGAGATCGATTCGGACCGTGACATCAAGCTGGTCGTTATTCGCGCCGAGGGCGAGCACTTCTCGTCGGGAGGTGACATCGCCGGCTTCATGGAGGTCGACCCGGTCGATCTCACCGATCTCGGACAGAACGTCACCGCAGCGGCTCGCAGTCCGAAGCCGGTCATCGCCGCCATAGACGGGTACTGCTTCGGGGTGGGCCTCGAGCTAGTTCTGTCCGCCGACATCAGGCTGGCGACCCCCCGTTCGCGCTTCGCGCTGCCGGAAATGAAGCTCGGAATGATCCCCGGCAGCGGCGGCACGCAACGGCTCGCGCGCCTGATCGGGTTGTCACGGGCGAAGTACCACGTGCTCACCGGTGAGCGCATCACCGGTGAACAGGCCCTCGACTGGGGCATGGTCTCCATGCTCGCCCCCGACGCGGAGGCACTGGAGAAGGAGACCCAGGCACTTGTTGAGAAGCTGCTCGGCTTCTCCCCCATGGCGATGCGCACCGCCAAAGAGGTCCTCGACAGGGGTATCGACGCGCCGCTTTACACCGGAATCGAGCTCGAGCGCAAGGCGTACGCGATGCTGCGCGCCAGCCACGACTTCGCCGAGGGCGTCGCAGCGTTTCGCGAGAAGCGCTCTCCGCAGTTCCAGGGCCGCTGAGGTAACAGGGTGAAGCCAGCACCATTCGAATACGTGCGCCCTGGCTCGGTCGACGATGTCCTGAGCGAGCTCGGTCGCGATGGTGCCAAGGTCATCGCCGGTGGGCAGTCTCTCGTGCCCATCCTCGCGATGCGCCTGGCCCGACCGACCACGCTCGTCGACATCAACGCCATTGGCGACCTGGGCGTCCTCACGTCGGTGTCCAAGGGGCTGCACGTCGGGGCGACAGTACGTCAGCGGGCCGTGCAACACGACCCCACGGCTGCGCGAATACCGCTGCTCAGGATGGCTCTGCCATGGGTCGGCCACCGCGAGCTGCGCAGCCGTGGCACCGTCTGCGGCAGCCTCGCGCACGCCGACTCGGCTGCAGAGCTACCGGCCGTGGCTTGCTGTCTCGACGCGACGATAACGGTCGCTAGCCCCAGGGGCGAGCGCCTCGTCGCGGCATCGGAGTTCTTCGTCGCCGCAATGACGACCTCCGTCCAGCCCGACGAGCTTGTGACGTCGGTCCACTTCCCGTACGCGACGACAAACCAGGGATTCGGTTTCGCCGAGATCGCCCGCCGACACGGGGACTTCGCCCTTGCCGGCGTCGCCGTACGGGTCGACGCGCGGGACCCGTTCCGTCCGACGGCACGCGTGGTGTGTTTCGGAGTTTCCGACAAACCCGTCGTACGTGACGTCTCAGCGTGGCTGGCCTCGGCCGTCGCGACCGAGGGCGCGGAAACACCGGAGATGACGATCCGCGCGTCGCTCTCCGACGGATCGGCCGACCTTGCCGATGACGTCGTCGACACGGTAGGCGACGCCCATGGCAGCACCGCCTACCGACGGCAGTTGATTGCCGCTCTGTCCAGCCGCGAGCTCGCCCGGGCGTATATCCGGGCGACCCAAGACCAGGTGGAGACAACATGAGCATGCCCCGCACCGTCGAGCACACCGCGGCCGACGGCCAAGTGAGCGTGGAGTTCAGCGTCAACGGGACACCGGTATCCCTGCGCATCCCGCCCCGTATGACGCTGGCGGACGTCCTCCGCGACCAGTTGGGCTTGACCGGGACGCACATCGGATGTGAGCAGGGGGTTTGTGGGATGTGCACCATCCTTGTCGACGGCGAGGCGAGTCGCGCCTGTCTTTTGTTCGCCTGCCAGGTCGACGGCTCAGAGCTCACAACGGTCGAAGGGCTCGGCAAGCCGGACGACCTGCATCCGCTGCAGGAGTCATTCGGCCGGCACCACGGACTGCAGTGCGGCTTCTGCACGCCCGGTTTCCTGATGACCTCCTACGACCTGCTCGACCATGAGCCAGATGTCCAACGCGAGGACCTCGCCGCGGAGCTGTCGGGCGTACTGTGCCGGTGCACCGGCTACCGCAACATCATCGACGCGGTGGACGATGTCGCGTGCAACTACCGTGAGGGCCTACCGGAACCGAAGAACCTCGGACACCGCACTCTCATCGGTCGATCACCAGTCGCGATGACCGGTGCGCGCGATGAGTCCACGGCGGCTGCAGCCGCCGTGAGGATCGACGGCGTACGGCCCGACGAGATCCAGCTCCCGACCGGCGAACCGACGATGAGCGTCGATGTCACCAGCACCCTCGAATCCTCGATTGAGGATGTCGGTCGCGTCTTCTCCGACGTCCGGCTTCTTGTTCGGTGTCTGCCCGGCGCGGAGCTCACCGACGAGCTCGGAGACGAATGGTACCGCGGCCGGGCACGCGTGGCGTTGGGACCGATCCGGCTGTCGTTCAATGGCCTCGCGCATCTGCTCGTCCACGAGTCGGACCGGATGCATGTGCTCGCACAAGGCAACGACGCCAGCGGCGGGCAAGCGCAGGCCGAGATCCAGTTTCTAGCTGTATCCGACGGGACGGGCACTCGGCTGCAGGCCGATGCCCGCGTATTCCTCGTCGGCCGTATCGCCGGGTTCGGCCGCTCTCTTGCCGGCGACGTCGCCCGACGCATGTTCGAGGATTTCGCGACCGCGGTAGACCAGGCCGCGCGTGGTCAGGAACCGTCGGCGGACGCCAAGCCGCCGAGTGCCTTCCGCATTCTAATCGCCACCCTCCTCGACCGAATGCGCCGGCTCGGTGGCCACCGGCGCGCCACCGCCCGACGTCAGCTCGAGAACCGACTGTCAGAGAAAAGGTGATCCATTGCCCCACACCGCCACCCCCGAGACCCGCTCACCAGTAGCCGCCGCCTTCGCGTCGGTGATGGGCTGGGCCTTCCGGGGTCCGGCGGCAGAGGCTCCACGATTTGCGCCACCTGTCGGCATCGTTCGACGCCTTGGATGGCGTACCGATCAACGTCACCTCGAAGAGGCTCGGGCACTCCGACCCAGCCTTCACGATGCGCGTGTATCTGAACCGTCCCGGGTTTGATGCGGCCGCCTCCCGTGTGAAATGACGACCGTAGCAACGCCTCGGCGAACTGCAAACCTGCGACCTCCGGGTTATGAGCAGAGCGAACCCGGCCCCAGAGCATCTGATCCGTCTCCCCCGTCATCATTCGTGGCGCTCGCCATGACGTAGGCGTCGCTTCCATCCCAACGAGTGCAGCTCTGTACCGCGGCGTCTTGGTCACGGATCTGGTCACGGTCGCAATGACAACCTCAGACGAAAGGAAACCGATGCGTGCCTGGGCACAGCGGTGCGATCAGTCTGGTGTCAGCGCAGACGAGCCGCGTGTGGCGCATGCTGCCGCACACGGCTAGTCTGCGCGTCCCACCCCAGACGCTCTACTTGAGTCCGCCGTAGATGATCGAGTTTGGCGGCTGCTTCGTCAGATAGCCGGTCTGCTGACCGGCCTTGAACACGGCCATCATGCCGGCGGTTACATCACTAGCCGGGGTGACATGCATGCGTAGCCGTTTGTCGTTCTCCTGGATCAGCTGTTGCACGACCTTGACATCACCGCCCGGGATCGTCTTGGCGATGATGGCGGCGGCTTCTTTCGGGTTCTGGGTCACCCAAGTGGCTGCGTCTTTGTAGGTCTGGTACATCGCCTTGACCTTGTCGGGGTTCTTCTGGGCCCACGAGCTCTGGGCGGCGACACCCAGGTAAGGGATCTCAGCCGTACCGAAGCTGGAGTTCCACGCCGCGTAGTCAAGGTCGATCGTGCGGACATCGGGCTTCTTGGCTACCAAAGTTGAGTAGGCAGGCTCCCAGAGTTGGGTCGCATCAGTGCGCCCGGTCAGTGCCATGGTCGACAAGCCAGCCGTGGTCTGGTTCTGGGTCTGCACTCCCTTCAGATCGAGACCCGCCTGCTTGGCGAACCAGGCGAACATCGCATAGTTGGTAGTCCCGGTGGCAGCCGCGAGGGTGTGGCCCTTGAGATCGCTCAGCCCCTTGATGGCAGGGTCCGAGGTCACGACCGTGCCGTAGAAGTCGAATAGGTTGAACAGGTAGGTCACATCAGCTCCGCGTTGGGTTCGGAGCGCTTCCGACAGCACTGCAGCGCTGCCGCCGACGTCGTAGTGGCCAGCGCCGAACTCGGAGTTGTAGTTGTCCGGTGTCGCGTAGGTGAACTCCAGGTCTATGCCGTTCTTGGTGTCGAGCTTGCGATCCTTGATCACTGCGGGAAGGAACGCACCCAGGGACGGCGCCTTGAATGCGACGACCTTGATCACTGGTTGATCTCCAGTCGACGCACTGCTGGACGTCGACCCACAAGCCGCAAGGCTCCCGGCCAATACGGCTGCCAGGGCTATGCCGACGATGTTGCGGCGGCCTGGAACTGTGATGCGTCGGTCGGAGTCGCGGTGAGGTTCTCGACTAGACGATGTAGCGAACATGAATGGTCTCGTTTCTCTCAATCGGTCGTCACGGCCGACTGCGCCGTGGCGTTGAACTGTTGATGACTGGCAACATTTCTGGAAGATGTGCCAACTCGAGCGCAGACCGCGATACTTCGCGGGCCTCCACCTCCTGCACATTGGAGGCCGTCTGTCGTTACTTCATGCGGTGGTTTGGGCGTTCAGAATTCGAACGGCCGCTTATCGTGAGGGCCGGGGTAGGGCAACACGTAGGTGAGTGGGATTCCGGCGGCGGATCGACTCTTGGTCTGTCGGCGGCAACCGATGGCTAGGCCGATTGCCCCGGCGAGCAGGGCTGCGCCGATAGGAATCGCGGATTTCCGCAACATCGGGAGAACGATCGTGGTCAAGACGTTCAACTGATCCGATTCGCTGTTCGCAGCCGTGGATTCTCCGCTGACTTCGAGCCCGCCGATGGGTGTCCCGGCGATCTGGTGTGATGTCTGGCTAGAGTCGCCACGGATCATCGCCTCGAGGCGGCGGACGAACTCGTCAATCATTGTGTTGCTGACTTCGGCCAGGAGGCTTCGGCCGAACTGAGCTGCCCGTCCGCTGATGGCGAGTTCGGTTGACACGTCGACGAGCGTGCCGTCGCCGTCTGGCTTCAGCACTGCGGTGATCAGAGCGTTAGCTGAGCCGCTGCCCTTTTCCTCACGGCCTCGCGCCTCGATGACGGCGCGGTGGCTCACTTCGTCAGACTCGCGGAACGAGGCCGTGCCCTTGTACTTCGCACTGATCGGTCCGATTCTCGTGGACAGACCGCCCCGATACTCCCCATCGACAACATCGTCGAGATTGGCGCCAGGCAAGCAGCGAGCGACCTTGGGAAGGTCCGTCAGGAGCTCCCAGGTCTTGCCAACCGGTAGGGATACCTGGAACTGATGGTGGAGTTGGATCATGACAGTTGCCGTCCTTCGTCATTCGTGGTGGGCTCAGACGGCCAGTAGGGGACCGGTTTCAGCGCGCGGGTCGTCATCTGCGCGACGATCGGGCCGGCAGCTTCTGAGTCGGCCTTAGCCCTTATCCAGTCCGCGTCGCCTTTGAATCCCTCCCAAGCACGTTTTTGTGCGTCGGCGTCGGGGAACTGAAGCAGGTACAAGATGTGGTTGGGCTCTTGTTCATCGACCCAGAAGCCCACGACGTCGAGGCCGTGGCGTTCGAAGAGTGGCAGGGTCCAGATGTCGAACCGGTCATGCACCTGCTGCACGGCGTGGTCGTGGGCGACGTACTCCCGTAGTTCGTAGATCATGTTGTTCCTTCCTAGGCTGCGGAGGTCGTGTCGAAAGTCGCGCGCTGCACGGCCGTCTTCACGACGCGGGAGACAAGGGTTCCGGCGACATCGCGTCGGTAGTCGGCGGTTGCGTGCAGATCGCTGCTGGGGTTGAGAACGTCACGCGTCGCATCTGCGGCTGTCTGTGTGCTCTCCGGACTGATTGCGTGCCCGATCAGGACTGCCTCGGCTTCGAGCGCGCGATGCGGCGTTGCAGAGACGCCGGTCAGGCAGATCCTGATGTCGGCAATGGTCCCGTCCTGTGCGAGACGAACCTGGGCACCCGCTCCGACAAGTGCGAAGTCTCCTTGGCGACGGGCGACCTCCTCGAATGCTGCTCCGGTCGGCCCCGCAGGTGGAACAATCCGCACTTCGGTCAAGACCTCGTCGTGGTCGAGAGCGGTGACGAGGTTGGCGATGAAGAAGTCCCTCGCAGGGATCTCCCTTGTCCCACGCGGTCCGACGGCGACCATGATGGCCTCAAGCGCAACGGCCACGGCTGTCATCTCAGCCGCCGGGTCACCGTGCGCGATGCTGCCACCGACCGTGCCCCGCGCCCGAATTGCCTGGTGCGCGATGTGCGGGAAGGCGCGCGCCATGAGAGGGGCACCTTGGGCGACCGCGACCGACCGCTCGGCCTGCGCGTGTGTAACCATCGCTCCGATGATCAGCCGTTGTGGTGTACGTCGAATCGCAGTGAGCGAAGCGATCCGGCCCAGATCGATGAGGTGCTCGGGTCGTGCGAGGCGAAAGTTGAGCAGGGGAACCAGGCTCTGCCCCCCGGCGAGTACCTTTCCGTCCTCACCGTGCTCGGCCAGTAGCGCGATGGCCTCAGACAGGGTCTCGGGGCGGTGAAGCTCAAAGTCGACGGGCTTCACGCGGACTCCCCCAGAAAGAGTCGGCGGGCGTTGTCTCCGTCGATGAGCGCACGTTGGACGTCCGACAGCTTCGCTTCCTTGACAACATCGCGAGGCGAAAGGTCTCCGATCGGAAACGGGTAGTCCGAACCAAGGAGCACCCGGTCGGCGCCGACCTTGGCGATCAGGAAGCCCAACGCGTCGGAGTCGAATACAACGCTGTCGAAGTACAACTGCGCGAACGATTCCAGCGGGTCGCTGGTTGTGTCTGGGTTGAGCAAGTGGTTACGCACGAGGCGCCCCAGCACGTAGGGCAGTGCTGCGCCGGCGTGAGCGACGAGGATCTTCGCACTGGGGTATCGCGCGGGCACGCCGGAGTACAGGAGGCGCGCAAGACTCACGGTGGTGTCCTCGAGTCGCCCAAGTCCGTTGACCAGACCGAAGTCGTGGTAGCGATCGCTCGAGCCGCCGAAGCCCGGGTGCACGAACACCACGGCCCCAGTCTCGTCAGCTGCCTCCCAGAACGGCGTGAAGTCCGCGTCACTGAGTTCAAGACGTCCCGCTCGCGTGGCGATCATGACACCCGGCGAGCCACCGACGCACTGCGCCCGCAGCGACTCGGCGGCGCGTAGCGGGTCCTGCAGAGGGACCGTCCCGAGTGCGACCTGGCGAGGGTCGGCTGCTGCACTGGCCTGGATTGCACCGGTCAGCGCCGCGGCCCACTCGACACCCTCATCGGCCGGTAGGTCGTATCCGAAGATGTCGAGCCAACCTCCCACGACTTGAAGGTCAATACCGTTCTCGTCGAGCCATGTGGTCCGTCGAGACTGATCGGTGAGTCCAGCGGCAATGGGGCGTGTCGGGGCACCTCCGTTGAAGGCCACCCTGTAGGTCTCCTCGTGTGCGATGACGTCGACATGCGGAAAACGAACGTCCCCGCGGTGCATCTGGTCCAACAGCTGCCTCGGGACCAGATGCGCATGGGAGTCGACAACGGTGGCAGATCCGCGCGGTACGGAGTTCACGAGCTTCCTTCCTGATTGGGGGTGCGGGCGTTGAGCGCCCTCCAGATGTCGCTGGGCTTGATGGGCAGGGAGTGAATCGGTTCCGCGCCGCATGCGGTCAGCGCGTCGTTCACCGCGCCGGCGATGGCAGCCGGCGCTCCCATGTAGCCCGCCTCTCCAACGCCCTTTTGGCCATGGGTGGTGTAAGGCGATGGCGTGCAGTGCTCGGCGTCAACGATGACCGGCACCTCATGTGCACTGGGCAGTAGGTAATCCATGAATGACTGAGTGAGTGGCTGTCCGTCGTCGTTGAAGGCGAACTGCTCGTACAGTGCGACACCGATGCCGTGAGCCGTGCCTCCATAGACCATGCCGCGGACTACGTCCGGGTTAATCACTGTGCCGCAATCGTGAGCGATGAAGTATCGCTTGAGGTCGACCTTTCCGGTGCTCGGGTCAATGTCGGCCAGCACCACATGGACCTCGAACGAGAAGCATGGATACAGCTGGACCGTGCCATCAGGAGCGGTGAGCGTTCCAGACTTCGGAGTGTGTGCAACGTGCATCACCTCGAGTCCGGGTTGCATCCCGGGCGGCATCAGATGTTGCTTGCGATGTGCGATTCCGACGAGGTCGTCCCACCCGATCGAGACCGACGGGTCCTTGACCGAAGCGACCGAACCGTCGCAGTACGCGACCTCGTCCGGGGTCAGGTCGAGCGCGCGGGCGCCGATTGCGCACATCTTGGACTTGAGTTCGCTGGCTGCACCGTGCAGGGCGCGACCAAGGACGATCGCCATACGGCTACCGACAGGACTCTGAGAAGGGAAACCAGACAGCGAATCAGCACGCACGACGGCAACCCGATCCGGGTCGATCCCCAGTTCCTCTCCGACGAGCGTTGCCACCATCGTCTCGTGCGCCTGACCGGCCGAGGAGATGGACACGATCGCGGTGACAGCTCCCCCACCATCGACCCGGATACGACATGATTCCGGAAACGTCGACTTGTCGGTGCTCGGGTCCATGATGTTCTCGAAGATCGCGTTTCCGCCCCCCGGCTCAAGGCAGGTGGCGACGCCAATGCCAGCGAGACGACCTTCGGCCCGGATGGTTTCACACTCACGCAGCAGCTCTGGCAGGTTGGCGATCTCTATGGCCTTGTCAAGTACCCCCGGGTAGTCGCCGGAGTCGTATTCGGTGCCGCTGGGGATCTTGTACGGGAACTCATCTGGCTGGATGAAGTTCTTGCGACGCAGCTCCATTCGGTCCATGCCGAGTTCTCGCGCCACGGCATCGACGGCGGCCTCGATCGCGTAGTTGGTTGGCGACTGCCCGAAACCACGAACTGCGACCTGGCCGGTCTTGTTGGTCGTCACGGCTATCGCGTTGTACTCGGCGCTGGGGATGCGATACGGCCCGACGATGGCACCGATCGGCTTGGCGAGCTGTAACGGTGAGCGACCCGGGTACGCTCCCTCGTCGTCGAGGACGTCGATACGGATGTTCGTGAACTCGCCGTCGGCGGTGTATGCGAGCTCCACCTCGAAGATGCGATCGGGACCGTGGAAGTCACCGCCATGCATGTTCTCGCTGCGATCCTCGATCAGTTTGATGGGGACCCCGAGCTGACGGGCGAGGAAGCCGGCCAGCACGCCGTGCTTGATGCCACGCTTGACGCCATAGCTGCCGCCCACGTCGACGTCGAAGTGGACCCGGACTTGGTTGGTCGGGATTCGTAAAGCGCCCGCGATCTGTTCGGGAAACTGCGGCATTTGGATCGATGCCCAAATGTCGAGTACGCTGCGGTGCTGGTCCCAGTCGGCGACGACCCCAAATGTTTCCAGTGGCACCGTTGAGTTCCGGTTCCAGCGGGTGCGGACCTTGGTGGTTGCATGCGCCCGTGCGCGGTTCGCGGCGACGTCGCCCCACACGAACTCCCGCTTGACCATCACGTTTGTGCCGTGGGACGGGTGCACGAGCGGCGCGTCGTCCTGTGCCGCCCGTTCTGGATCCATAACGAAAGGCAGCGGCTCGTAGTCGACGACCACCAACTCGGCGCCGTCCTCGGCGAGGGCGCGAGAGTCGGCGACGACCGCGGCGACCCACTCCCCTGCGTAGCGGGTGGACTCAACAGCGAGTGGGCGCCACTGAACCTCCGGGACGTCGATGTACTGTCGAAGTGGCTCTGTGGCCTTCGCTAGTTCGGCACCTGTAAGAACCGCGACGACGCCGGGCAGTTTCAACGCTTGCTCGACGTTGATCGCCACGATCCGAGCATGCGGGTACGGGCTGGTGACCAGACCAATGTGCATGGTGCCGGACGGTGTCAGATCTGCGACGAATCGTCCGTTACCGGTAACGAATCTTCGGTCCTCGCGTACCCGCGCCGGCTTGGACAGGTATCGGTGAAGGGTCTTGTCTTTCGCGACGGCGACAGGCTCAACCTTTTTCGTCATCGTGCGCCCACCGTCGCGTCGTCGCTTGTGCGCACCTTGGCGACATCGCCCAGGACGAGCTCTATGGCCTCGCGGATCTGGACGTAGCCGGTGCAGCGACATATGTTGCCGCCGATCGCGTCGTCGATGTCTTGCTGCGTGGGTTCAGGCACATTGTCGACCAGAGCCTGGACAGCCAGAACCATGCCGGGGGTGCAAAAACCGCACTGCAGCGCGTGGGTCTTGCAGAATGCTTCCTGGACGCCATTGAGTTCGCCGTCGGGGCCGCTGAGTCCCTCGATGGTGGTCACCGACTGCCCGTCGGCCTGCGCTGCGAGCATGATGCAGGAGCGGATAGGTGTGCCGTTCAACAGTACTGTGCACGCACCGCAGACACCGTGCTCGCAACCCAGGTGTGTGCCCGTCAGCCCCAGTTGATCGCGCAGGAAGTCGGCCAGGCTGGTACGTGCCTCCGTGGTGCAGGTTCGCAGCTCGCCGTTGACTTCGATGTGCACCTCATGATTGCTACCCATGTTCAGTTGGCTCCTTCAGCCCTCAGACGGGCCGGTCGTGAATAGCACTCGGCGGTGAATACGGTGAGTTCGTCTACAAACCCGGCAGGGTTGTCGACATTCGAGAGGTGCCCGGCATCCGGAACGACCGCCAGGCGCGCGTCCTCCACCCCGGCCACGATCTGTTCTGACAATGCCCGCGGCGTCTTGGTGTCGCGGTCCCCCCACAGCACCAAAGTCGGCGCGATGACGTTGCCCAGACGGTCCTTGATCTGCGCACCGAAGCACGCTTCCACGGCTGCGAGGTAGCTCACAAAGTCCATCGCAGCCAATGCACGACGCACGCTCTCGGCTCCGTCCGGATATGGCCGCTGGAACGTGTCCGCGATGTATTGGGCCGCCACCTCTTCCATCGATTGCCGGCGTGCCTGATCGCACAGGTAGTGGATCTTGGCCTGCGCGATCTCAGGCATAAGCGCCACGAAACTGTCTGCAATGACAATGCCTGCGACCCTGCCAGGGTGGGCAGCGGCATACGAGAGGGCCTGTATGCCGCCGAGCGAGACGCCGACCAGGACGGCCGTGTCGACCTCGGCCGCATCGAGCACGCCATCGAGGTCGTCAACCCACTCATCGACCGACGAGGTGGGTGCTGGGCTGGAAGCACCGTGACCGCGCGTGTCGGGGACGATCACCCGATGATCACCCGCGAGCGAGTCGAGGCACCCGTCCCACATACGGCCGTCAGCACCGAGGCTGTGCAGCAGCACCAACGTTCCGAGTTCGGCCGTGCCATGGTCCTCGTACGCGATGGACGCTCCGTCGTGAACCGACGCGGCGCGATACGTCGTCGAGGTCATGCGGTGGACATCGCTCGCACGGCGAGAAGTTCCGCGCCGGTGGTCGCCGTCACCTGTCCGGCCGGGTCCATCGCGGCAAGGATTCTCTCGCGCAGACTCGCAGTCTGCTCCGGTGTCGCATCCGCCGGCAAAGTGACGTCGTCAGCAAGGAGGCCGGGCGCACGCATGACGAGAACGCGGTTTCCGAGCGACAGCGCCTCGGCGATGCTGTGGGTGATGACGACCCCGGTCTTGCCACCGGCACGCACCAGTTCGACGAACTCTGCGCGCAGGCTCTTTGCCGTGATCTCGTCGAGCGCGGAGAACGACTCATCACACAGGATGAGCTCAGGGTCGACCGCGAAGGCGCGAGCGAGCGAGACCCGCTGGCGCTGCCCTCCGGACAACTGGTGAGGGTACGCGTTCTCACGCCCCGAAAGCCCGAGACGGTCCAGCCACTCGCGGGCTGTTGTCTCCCACCCTGCCTTGTCGATGCCCGCAAACTTCATTCCGACGCATACGTTCTGCAACGCAGTTCGCCATGGCAGCAACCTCGAGTCTTGGAAGACCACGGCGACCTTACGGCGAAACCAGTCGAACTCGGTGAACGGATCGTGGCCCTGCACACGGACGACGCCCGTGGTCGGCGGGAACAGCCCGAGAGCGAGGTTGAACATCGTCGACTTGCCGCAGCCGGTAACGCCGACGACAGACACGATTTCACCTTGAGTGATGCTGAAGTCAAGATCTTGGACCGCGCGATGGCCAGGGAAGGTCTTCTCCACGTGGTCAAAATCGATGACGATTTCGCCTCTGGTTGCTTGGGTGTCCATCTGATTATCCCTTCGAACTAACAAGGTCTGCGGAACCCCGCGCTTGCTTGGCGGCAACCTGTGGCGTGGCGCGGTAGCGCAGCGCATAGGACTCGATGGCGTCGACGCCGGCCTGCAGAATCAACATGCAAATTGCCAGCAGCAGGGTCCACGACACCACGGCGGCCATGTCGAACAGTTGCTGCGCCGCGAGGAGCTGCGATCCGACGCCGATCGTCGCACCCACGAGCTCAGCGATCAGGACCATGCGGATGCCGAGGCCCATGTTCACCTTCCACGCGGTAAAGAGGCCCGGTGTAATGGATGGAAGCGTGATCTCGCGGAACAGCGACCACCGCCCGGGACGGAAGGATCGGGCCATGTCTCGCAGCTCAGCGGGGATGGCACGGTAGGAGTCGTAGGTCTGCAACGCGAACCCCGGCAGAGTCACCAGGATCATCACGAAGAAGACGCGCAGCTCGATGTTGGCAAACCAGATGACCGCGATGATGACCCACGAGAGCGCCGGGATGCCCTGTATGAATCGGATGACCGGGAGCAAGTAGCCAGCCGCACGCGAGTTGGCACCCGCGAACAGACCCAGCAGCAAGCCCACGACGAAGGAGCACACGAGTCCGAGCCCGACGCGCCCCAAGGTGGTGAAGAGGTTCTGCAAGCCTTCCGGGGTCGTCACGATCGTGGTGAGGTGCGACACGACGTCCGAGATCTTCGGCACGTTGTACCCCGGAACCAGGGTCGAGGCGATTTTCCAGATGATGAGGAAGCCAACGATGAGTATGGCGATCTTGGGGTCGGCCAATCGCTTCCAGATCGGCTTCTTGGCGGCGAGGGCGGGCACCTCGCCGAATGGGGAACCGGCGTTGACGGTGGACATCACAACCCCTTGGTGGTGACGGTGATAGGTCCGATTGGCCGCGGGTAGCCGGCGGTCTTCCCGGTTGCGAGAACGTTGCGTATCGGCGCAGATCGGTCCGAGCTCTGGGTGGTCGCGACGTCAGCGAACATGACTCGCCTCGGGGCTCGCAGTGACGAGGGTTCTCGGTCCGCCAAGCGCGCTGGAGATTTCAACCGCGGCCTGGACCGTCGCATCCCGCAGAAACTCCATCCGCTCAGGACCGAATCGATGCTCGGGCATGCACAGCCCGACGGCGGCGACTACGCGGCCGGTGTGATCTCGGACCGCTGCGGCGATTCCGCAGACCTCGTCGCGATAGCTGCAGTGATTGACCCCGAATCCGTCCACCCGGATCTTCGCGAGCATGTCAGCGAGCTCGCCGGGGTCGGTGATCGACCGATCCGTGTACACAGGCAGAGGCTCTTCGAGGACCCGAGTGATCTCGGCGTTTGCACTATAAGCGAGCAGAACGCGCCCGGTAGCGACGCTCGTTGCGGGGCACCGGCGCCCGACGTATGACTTTGCGATTACCTGTTGTGGGCTCTCGAGTTTGTCTATGTAGACCACGTCTCCGTGCTCATACACCCCGAGGTGCACCGTCTCCTTGGTCTCGGCGTTGAGCACAGCCAGGTACGGGGCCGCGATCGAACGGACGTCCAAGTTCTGTGCCCACATGCTGCCCAGCTCGAAGCAACGAATGCCGGCCGAGTACCGCCCAGCTTCGCCTTCCTGGCTCACATATCCGCGTGACTGCAGCGTTCGCAGGACACGGTACAAGGTCGCCTTGGGCATCGAGGTGGCGGCGGCAAGGTCCGTGAGCGTCACTGCTGTGCCCGAACGTGCCAGCGTCTCGAGGATGTCCAGGGTGCGCGTGACCAGCGTGACCGTCTGATCGGAACTCTGTTTCATATCGGACAGTAGAATGGAATGCTGTTCCAATGTCAATGGTCGTCTCAATTTGGCAATCGGCGCATGCGGCGCACTAGACGGCGAACATCAGTCGGCCTGTCCGGCTACCCATCTTCGAAGATCCTTGTCCTGCAATGAATCCCATGCCAACGCCTCTCCCCGATGGAACTTGCGGGGCGAGCTTGCGGAGCCTCAGATGAATGCACACGAACGCTCAACCAGGTCGCCTACCTCAACCTCTTGTGAGGGACCTCAACCCCAGGCATGCCGCACTTGTACGTGCACGCCTCGACGCACATCGGACGACGCCGACAGGCCTGTCGCGCTCGCCTGCGACCGCCGGGAAATCGACCCGACGAGCGCCGTCTCACGGCACTCGGCCCGTCCCGATCGTTCTCGATCGTCTCGAACGCTTCAGCCGACCTGAGACACGGCGGGACCCCCGAGACGCTTCTGGTCACGGATCTGGTCAGAACGCACACCTCCCCCGGACACGAAAACGACCCGCAAGCTAAGCTTGCGGGTCGTTGACCTGCGGTTATACCGCTGACACGTTGGTAGCGGGGGCAGGATTTGAACCTGCGACCTCCGGGTTATGAGCACACGAGGCCACATCCAAGGGGTTCCTGCGCGTCCTATTCGTCTTCGTTCTCCCCCGACGATCGTGCCTGAGTGGCTCCAGAGCTTCCAGGTCTCCCGCCCCATCTCACTACGTCTCGGTCAGAGATCTGGTCAGAAACCCGAGCCCATGCATCACCGGGCAGTCGGTGAACGTCGTTGCACCGTTCGCCGTCGTTGTCGGCTTAGCGGTCGACGCGGGCGCCGCC
>PKWT01000312.1:0-12905 GCA_003132125.1 Micrococcales bacterium
TGGTCAACGCCAACGCGCTGCGTGTCGGTGACACGCTCTACGCCGAGCGGGCAGTCACCTTTCCGCCGATCCCGTCCTTCTCGCCCGAGCATTTCGCGGTGGCCCGGGCCAAGGACTCCAGCAGATACAAGCAGTTCCGTCGTGGCATCGAGCAGATGGACCATGAGGGTGTCGTGCAGGTGCTGCGTTCGGACCTGCGAGGTGACCAGGCGCCGGTTCTGGCGGCCGTCGGCCCCATGCAGTTCGAGGTCGCTGTGCACCGGATGGCGGGCGAGTACCNNGAGGTGCTCACCCGCGACGACGGGGTGCTGCTGGCGGTGTTCAGCGACCGGTGGCGTTTGCAGTCCGTGGAGCGCGAGCTCCCGGACATTCTGCTTGCCCCACTCGTCGTCTCGATGTGATTTACCGCCGGGCAGGCACGAACGGCGACATCTCGGTATTCGACCTCACCGTCGCGGACAGCTGAGCATCAGTAAACTGGCCTCTCCGCCATCCGCCTCAGCTGGGAGCCTCACGTGAGCTTGGTCGTCCAGAAGTACGGCGGGTCGTCCCTGACTGACGCTGACAGCATCAAGCGTGTCGCGCGGCGGATCGTCGAGACACGCAAGGCCGGCAACGAGGTCTGTGTCGTGGTCTCGGCCATGGGCGACACGACAGATGAGCTGCTCGACCTCGCCCAGCAGGTGAGTCCGTTGCCACCCGGCCGCGAGATGGACATGCTGCTGACTGCCGGCGAGCGCATCTCGATGGCGCTGTTGGCCATGGCGATCGCCAACCTCGGCCACACCGCACGTTCGTTCACCGGATCCCAGGCCGGGGTCATCACCGACTCCTCGCACGGCAAGGCACGCATCATCGACGTCACGCCGGGGCGGATCAGGGGAGCGTTGGACAACGGGGATATTGCGATCGTGGCCGGCTTCCAGGGTGTCAGCCAGGACAGCAAGGACATCACGACCCTGGGCCGGGGCGGCTCGGACACCACCGCGGTCGCACTCGCCGCCGCACTGCATGCGGACGTCTGTGAGATCTACACGGACGTGGACGGCGTATTCACCGCCGACCCGAGAATCGTGTCCACCGCCAGAAGGATTGCCCGGCTCTCCAACGAGGAGATGCTCGAGATGGCCGCCGCCGGGGCAAGGATCCTGCACCTGAGATGTGTCGAGTACGCGCGGCGGTTCGACATCCCGATCCACGTGCGGTCCTCGTTCTCCTATCGCGAGGGCACCCTGATCGTCACTCAATCTGCAGAAGAAGAAGGAGACAACGTGGAAGCCCCGATCATCGCCGGTGTCGCTCACGACCGCAGCGAAGCCAAGATCACCGTCGTCGGCGTCCCGGACCACCCCGGCAAGGCGGCCGAGATCTTCCAGGCTGTCGCCGATGCCGAGATCAACATCGACATGATCGTCCAGAACGTCTCNNCGGCGTCCAGGCACTCAAACGCATCCAGCCGGCGGTCGGCTTCGCCTCGCTTCTGTATGACGACCACATCGGCAAGCTCTCGCTGGTGGGGGCCGGCATGCGCTCGCACCCTGGCGTATCCGCTACGTTCTTCAAGGCGCTGGCCACTGCCGGCATCAACATAGAGATGATCTCCACCTCGGAGATCCGCGTCTCGGTCGTCACCCGAGCTGACCAGCTCGACGACGCCGTGCGGGCTGTTCACACCGCTTTTGGCCTTGACTCCTCGGAGGGTGAGGCCGTGGTCTACGGAGGTACAGGACGATGAGCACTCGCAAACCCACCCTCGCGGTTGTCGGCGCGACCGGCGCGGTCGGCACCGTCATGCTCAGCATCCTGAGCCAACGCGAGGACGTCTGGGGCGAGATCCGTCTGGTCGCCTCCGAGCGTTCGGCGGGCAGGGTCCTGAGTGTCCGGGGTGAGGACGTCGTCGTGCAGGCGCTGACCCCCGAGGTGTTCGACGGCGTCGACGTCGCGATGTTCGACGTCCCCGACGAGGTCTCGGCGACGTGGGCCCCGATCGCGGTGTCGCGCGGCGTGGTCGTGGTCGACAACTCCGGTGCCTTCCGGATGGACCCCGACGTCCCGCTGGTCGTACCCGAGGTCAACCCGGCCCAGGTTCGCAATCGGCCCAAGGGCATCATCAGCAACCCCAACTGCACGACGCTGACGATGATGGACGCGCTCGGCGCGCTCCACGCCGGCTGGGGCCTCAAAGAGCTCGTGGTCGCCTCTTACCAGGCCGCTTCGGGTGCCGGCCAGGTCGGCATCGAACGTCTCTATGACGAGATTGCCGTGCTCTCGGGCAAGCGTGAGGCTGGTCAGCACGCGGGCGATGTACGTGCCACGGTCAACGAGAAGCTGGGTGAGGACTCGCCGTTCCCTGCGCCGCTGGCTCTCAACGTGGTGCCGTGGGCCGGCTCGCTGAAGGACGGTGGTTGGAGCTCGGAAGAGCTCAAGGTCCGTAACGAGTCCCGCAAGATCCTGGCCATCCCCGACCTCAAGGTCTCGGCGACCTGCGTTCGCGTCCCCGTGGTGACGACCCACTCGCTCGCAGTGCACGCCGTCTTCGAGAAGCCGCTGACCGCAGACGACGCTCGTCAAGCGCTTGTCGAGGCCCGGTCAGTCGTGGTCCTGGACGACCCGGCAGCCGGCGAGTGGCCGACCCCTGCTGACGTCGTCGGGTCGGACCCGACGTTTGTCGGGCGGATCCGCCAGGCACTGGACTTCCCCAACACCATCGAGCTGTTCGTCTGCGGCGACAACCTGCGCAAGGGCGCGGCGCTCAACACCGCACAGATCGCCGAGCTGTTGGCCAAGGAGCTCACGACCAAGTCTCCCGACCAGGACTGAACCGCCGTTCGAAGGTCCACTGCGGGAACGCTTTTGACGTGGTCCATCCGCCGTTGCGCACGAACCAGTACGTGGGTGGGTACTCCACGCGGTATGCGTCGAGGTGAGCCGGAAAGCGTCGACCGCTCGCGTCGCACAGCTCCAGTCGTGCCGCGGCTGCCGCATCGCCCTCCTGCGGTGCCGTTCGGGATGTGTCGATGACCTCGAGTCGGAAGCCCGATGCCATCAGGACCTGCGACACCATCTCCAGACTCTGCGGCCCGGCATCGCTCTCGAGACGCGCCAGCCGGGACTTGCTGACGCCGATCTTTCGGGCGAGGTCGCGTTGGCTCAGTCCTCGTCTCCTCCGGGCTATCCGCAAGGCCCGGCCGACCTCGGCGACAACGGGCTTGGCCTCACGATCCGAGTCGAGCTCATCCATGCCCCGACCATGCTTGACCCTCGACGAGCCGTCCATGCCTGCGGTGGCGCCAGTGGATGGAGGGGCGATCGTGTGGACCCTTGTGTACAACTGCTGTGCACAACCGCCACGCGACGTGCAGACGCGGGACCGGCACCTGCCGTGGCGGTCACCGCTGCTCCTATGCTCTGCCCCGCAGCCCGGGGCGGTGTTGACCGCGGCGCCGCGCTGTTCTGTCCCACCGCCGGGGGCAGAGCATAGGAGCCGAACAGAGCACACCAGTGTTCACGGGGGTTGCAGAAGTCAGCGGGGGAGGTGGACCACCGCGACGATTCCGGTCCCGGAAGGGTTGTCCTGCAACGAGATCGATCCTCCCGAGCGACGGACCAGCTCACGCACGATGGCCAGTCCAAGGCCAGTGCCTCCCGCGTCCCGGTCGCGGGCGTCATCCAGGCGGGCGAACCTCTCGAACACCCGCTCTCGTTCAGCAGCCGGTATGCCGGGTCCGTCATCGGCCACGGACAGCACCGCGTGCCCGCCTTCGGCGCGCACCTCGAGAGATACAGCAGAGCGGGCATGGCGCACCGCGTTGTCGACCAGGTTGGCAAGCACTCGACGCAGCTCCTCGGCATTGGCGGCGGCATACACAGCCGGTCCCGCGGCGACGGTCACCGGCACTCGCGCGCTGGCATAGCGGTTGGCAGTCGCGACCACGATGGCTCTGACATCGAGGGACTCGCGCACGGGTGGGTGAGTGACGTCACCGCCGGCCCGCGCCAGCAGCAACAGGTCCTCAACCAGCGCGGAGAGGCGAGTCACGTCAGCGAGCAGGTCGGCCGCAAGCTCACCGCCCTCGCCCAGATGCTGGGCCACCTCGAGCTGGGTGCGCATGCTGGCGAGCGGACTGCGTAGCTCGTGGGCCGCATCGGCCACGAAGGCGCGTTGACGTCCGCGAGCGGCGGCCAGCCGGTCGAGCATGTCGTTGAGGGTGAGCGCCAAGGCGCGGATCTCGTCAGCGGACTCAGGAACGGTCAGTCGCTCGTCCTGGTCGCTGCCACTGATCCGTGCCGCCCCCGAGCGCAGGGTCTCGACCGGTTGCAAGGTCCAGCCGATGACCCGCCAGGCGATCAGGGCCATGATGACGACCAGCGGGGGGTAGGCGACCAACAAGGTGTTTCGCAGGACGCGCTGACTCTCCTCGATGTCGCTGACCGGGACGGCCACGATGATGCTGCGGGCGGCGGAGGGTGAACCTGCCTGGACGGCGATGACGCGCAAGGTCCCGGCCACACCCGCTCTGGCCCCGGGAACCGAGATCCGTTCTCCCGCAAGGGCTTTGACCAGCTCGGGCGAGCGCAGCAACGGAGTCAGGCGATCCGCGGTCACGGAGGCGCTGACCATTGCCCCTGAGCTGTCAACGACCTGCACGATCTGGGACCCCGAGACCGGCAGCGGGTCCGGCACGGTGTTGCTGTCGACCATTGCCGCCACAGCGCGGGCGCTGGCAAACGCGCTGTCGTCCACGGTGCGGTTCACCGTGACGGTCAGCACGGCGTACAGCACGAGGCTGCCGAGCGCGAGGGCCAGTGCCACGCCGGTGACACCCACCGCCATGAGTCGGGCGCGCAGGCTGAGTCCGTTCAGGCGGAGCCCNNGCCCGCGCAGCGACCGCTCATGAGGTGAGTCGGTAGCCGGCGCCACGCACGGTCAGCAGCACATCACGCCCGACCTTGCGTCGCAGGTAACCGACATAGACCTCGACGGCGTTGGGGTCCACGTCCTCCGCTGCATCCCAGACGTTGTCCAGAAGCTCGGTCTTGCTGACGACGCGGCCGGGGTGGCGCAGGAAGTACTCCAGCAGGGCGTACTCGCGCGGGGTCAGGGCGACTGGTGATCCGGCGACCTCGACCTCATGGCTGGCCGGATCCAGCGTGACGTCACCGGACGCGAGGATCGCCGGGCGGGCAGGGAGGTTACGACGGGTGAGCGCTCTCAACCGTGCCAGAAGCACCACGAAGGAGAAGGGCTTGGTGAGGTAGTCGTCGGCGCCGTAGTCCAGCCCATCCGCCTGGTCATATTCGCCGTCCTTGGCCGAGAGCATCAGGACGGGCACCCAGTTCGCCTCGGAGCGCAGGGTCCGGACCACGTTGTAGCCCGACATTCCCGGCAGCATCACGTCGAGCACCACCGCGTCGTACCCTCCGTGGCGAGCGGCTTCGAGGCCAGCGGGTCCATCCGCGGCCACATCCACCAGGAACCCTTCGGCGGTCAACCCGCGCCGAAGCGCCGCCCCGAGGCGTTGCTCGTCTTCGACCACCAGCAGTCGCACGGCACACAGCCTGTCACGGTGCGCTGGAGCCCGCAGGGGTTCTCAGTTGGCTCACAGGCGGCCGGGTGGAGGATAGGGCCATGAGCATCTTCGAACGCAATCCAGCCCTGCGGTGGGCGGTTCCTGCGGTGACCGCAGTGGCCTTGGTCGGTGGGGGGTCGGCGATCGGGGAACTGCCCGCCAGCGCCGGTGACGGGCTGCAGGCCCGGACCGCAGCGCAGCTGCTGGTGGATGTACAGCAGGCGAGTCTTGACGGACTCTCCGGGACCGTGGTTCAGAAGTCCGATCTCGGCCTGCCGGACCTGCCCATCGCCGGTGCCTCGGGTGGCACAGGCAGCTCCGATCTGACCTCCCTGGTCTCGGGCACGCACACGATGCGGATCTGGTTCGCCGGTCCTGACAAGGCCCGGATGGCCCTGCTGGGGACCCTGGGTGAGTCCGACGTGATCCGAAACGGCCAGGACGTCTGGGTGTGGGCCAGCAAGGACAAGACGGCTACGCACTACGTTCTGCCCACCCATGACGCTGCGGACAAGAGCGCGACCTCTCCAGATCTGTCTGCCTTCCCGACTCCCACCGCCCTGCCCACCTCGCCCCAGGACGCTGCCGAGAAGGCGCTGGCGGCAATCACCCCGAGCACCGACGTGACGACCAGCGGAACGGCGACCGTGGCAGGCCGCCCCGCCTATGAGCTGGTGCTGAAGCCCAAGGAGGCCACATCGCTGGTGGCACAGGTCCGGGTGGCGATCGACGGCACCGAGCACGTTCCGCTGCGGGTCCAGGTCTTCGCCAAGTCGGTGGCGGATCCGGTGTTCGAGGTGGCGTTCAGCGCGGTGGACTTCAGCCGCCCCGACGCCGCCCAGTTCGCGTTCAACCCACCGCCGGGCACCACCGTGGTCGAGGGGAAGGCGATTGCCGGCCCAGGGGCCACTGACCCCGCGTTGCACGCCCCACAACCGGGCTCGGCCGGCATGCCTACGGTGATCGGCAAGGGTTGGGGCACTGTTCTGGTGGCCAAGGTGCCGGTGCCTGATGCCAGCGCTGCCACCAGTGGGAGCACAAGTGCCACGACCGACAAGACGATCGCCCAGCTGATGAAGTTCGTCACGCTGCTCCCCACGGTGTCGGGTAGCTGGGGCTCGGGGCACCTGATGGCCGGCACCGTGTTCTCGGCGCTGCTCACCGATGACGGTCGGATCGTGGTCGGGGCCGTGACTCCGGAAGGTCTGTACGCCGCACTGGCAGCTTCGTGACCGAGGCGGGCGAGTTTGCGGTCGCCACGGCGGGGCTGACCAAACGGTTCAAGGCTCAGGTCGCGGTCAACGCCATAGACCTGTTGGTGCCGCGCGGGTCCGTCTACGGGTTTCTCGGCCCGAATGGCTCAGGCAAGACGACGACGATCCGCATGCTGCTGGGTCTGATCAGGCCCACGTCAGGTCATCACCGTCTGCTGGGCAGGGCGATGCCACACAATGCGGGCCAGGTCCTTCCGCTCGTGGGATCCCTGGTCGAAGGGCCGGCGTTCCACCCGTACCTCACCGCCCGGGCCAACCTCCAGCGGCTGGACTCTGTTGACCGTCATGCCGATCCGCGCACGACCAAGGTGCGCGTCGATGGCGCGCTTGACCGGGTTGGGCTGCTGGCAGCCGCGGACAAGAAGTACCGCGCATACTCCCTGGGCATGCGTCAGCGGCTCGCGATTGCCGGCACGTTGCTGGCGCCTCGTGAGCTGTTGGTGCTGGACGAACCGACCAACGGCCTTGACCCGCAGGGCACCCGCGAGGTTCGCCACCTCATCGGGTCGCTGGCTGACGACGGTGCCACGGTGCTGGTCTCCAGCCATCTCCTGTCCGAGGTTGAGCAGGTGTGTACCCACATCGGGGTGATGCATGTCGGCAGGCTGCTGACCCAGGGGCCGATCGCCGAGGTGCGGGCCGTCAGCGAGCCACGGGCCCGGGTGGAGACTGACCGACCGGCGGATGCGGCAACCGTGTTGCGTGCTCTCGGCCTGACCGATGTCGTTGTCGAATCCGGTGTGGTCGTGGGGACTTTGGGCGCGCTGGTCCCGGACAAGGTCGTCGCTGCGCTGGTGCATCAGGGTGTGCCCGTGACCGGGTTTGCCGTCGCGCAGCCCAGCCTTGAAGACCTGTTCGTGTCACTCACCGGGGAGGGCTTCAATGTCAGCGGCTGAACTGGCCACCTCACCCGCGGCCCGGCCGCTGCGGCATGTCTCGACCCGCTTCCTGCGCTCCGAGCTGCGGCTGATCTTCGGCCGCCGTCGCAACCAGGCGGGCTTGGGAATCCTGGCCGTGGTGCCGCTCATTCTTGCTATCACCGTCAAGGTGTCGACCCCCCGGCCGGGGCATGGGCCGGACTTCCTGGCCTCGATCACGTCCAACGGACTCTTCGTCGCGCTGGCCTCGCTCAGCATCGAGCTAGCACTGTTCCTCCCGCTGGCCGTGGGCGCCATTGCCGGGGACTCCATCGCCGGTGAAGCAAATATCGGCACTCTGCGCTATCTGCTCGCGGTCCCGGTGCATCGCACGAGGCTGTTGGCGGTGAAGTTCGCCGCGATCACGATCTTCTCGTTGGTGGCCACACTGTGGGTCTCGTTGGTGGGCGTGGCTGCCGGGTTGGCCCTCTTCGGTGGCGGCGACATGACCATGCTCTCGGGCGGGCAGATCGGGATGGGGCCGGCCGTCCTTCGAGTCGTGATGGCCACCGTCTACCTGGGGCTGGGCTTCGCATCGTTGGGGGCGATCGGGCTGTTCATCTCGACCCTGACCGAGCAGCCGATCGGTGCCACCATCGCGGTGGTCATCCTCAACGTCATGAGCTTCATCCTTGACTCGATCCCGCAGCTGTCCTGGCTGCACGAGTGGCTGCCGACGCACTGGTGGATGTCGTTCGGCGACTTCTTCCGCGACCCCGTCGCGTGGGACGGACTGACCCGCGGGCTGCTGACGGCCGCCGGATACGCGCTGGTGTTCTGGCTCGCCGCGTGGGCTCGTTTCTCGGACAAGGACGTCACCGGCTGACCCCTCCCCTCGGCCTCGGCCAGGAAAGGGATGGTGTTGAGTGGGGCCATGTCCATCAATGATGACTACCTGCCGAGCCCGGCAAAGTGGGTCCGCGACCAGGTCCAGGAGTACGAAGGGTCTGGGGGCACCGCTGGCACAACCATGCGGGACATGCCGGTGATCATCGTGACCATGCGCGGCGCCACGTCGGGCAAGGTGCGCAAGGTGCCCCTGATGCGGGTCGAGCACGACGGCGAGTATGCCGCTGTGGCCTCGAAGGGCGGTGCCGTCAAGAACCCCGTCTGGTACGCCAACCTTGTCGCCGACCCCCATGTCGAGGTCCGGGACGGCACGCTCGTCCGGGCCATGACGGCTCGTGAGGTCATCGGCGAGGAGAAGGCGATCTGGTGGGAACGATGCGTCGCCGCCTACCCCGACTATGCCGACTACCAGGCCAAGACCGAGCGTTCGATCCCGGTCTTCGTCCTGAGCCCGGCTGCAGACTGACCATCGCGGTCGCAGCTCGGCCCGGAGCCTCATTCCGCTCAAATCAGCGGGACTTTGTGCCCTCATGCGAGGGCTGTGCTCGCCCAGCCGTGGGACATAATTGACGACGTGGATACGCAGCGAACGATCGGTGTCACAGAACTGGCCCTCCGGGACGCGCACCAGAGCCTGATGGCCACCCGCATGGCGATGGAAGACATGGTCGGTGCCTGCGAGGACATCGACAACGCCGGCTACTGGAGTGTCGAGTGCTGGGGGGGCGCCACCTTCGACTCCTGCATCCGGTTCCTCAACGAAGACCCCTGGGAACGCCTGCGAATGTTCCGCACGCTCTTGCCCAAGAGCCGCCTCCAGATGCTGCTGCGCGGGCAGAACCTGTTGGGATACCGCCACTATGGCGATGACGTGGTTGACCACTTCGTCGAGAAGGCCGCCGAGAACGGCATGGACGTCTTCCGGGTCTTCGACGCCCTGAACGACACACGCAACGTCGAGCGAGCCATCGCCGCCGTCAAGAAGGTTGGCAAGCACGCGCAGGGCACCATCTGCTACACCACCAGCCCCTTGCACACGATTGATGGCTATGTGCGCCAGGCCCGCGAGCTCGCTGATGTCGGCGTCGACTCCCTGGCGATCAAGGACATGGCGGCGCTGCTCAAGCCGCAGCCGGCATACGACATCGTGTCGGCCATCAAGGCCGAGCTGCCCGGCATGCAGATCAATGTGCACTGCCACGCGACCACCGGGGTCACCCTGGTCTCGCTGATGAAGGCCATCGAGGCGGGCGCCGATGTCGTCGACACGGCCATCAGCTCGCTGTCGCTGGGCCCTGGTCACAACCCGACCGAGTCACTGCAAGAGATGCTGGAGGGCACCGGCTACATCGCCGACCTCGACAAGGTGCGGCTGGGCAAGATCAAGGATCACTTTGCCGAGATCAAGCCCCGTTACAAGCAGTTCATGTCCTCGTTCAACGTCGAGACCGACATCTTCGACAGCCAGATCCCCGGCGGCATGATCTCCAACATGGAGTCCCAGCTCAAGGCACAGGGCGCCGGTGACAAGCTGAAGGAGGTTCTCGAGGAGGTGCCGCGGGTCCGCAAGGCGGCCGGCTATCCACCGTTGGTCACGCCATCCAGCCAGATCGTGGGCACCCAGGCTGTGTTCAACGTGATGATGGGTCAGTACAAGGTGATGACGGGCGAGTTCGCCGACCTGATGCTCGGGTACTACGGCTTCACCATCGGCGACAAGGACCCCGAGATTGTCGCCTTGGCCAAGGCCCAGACCGGCAAGGAGACCATCACGGCGCGTCCGGCTGACCTCATAACCAACGAATGGGCCGCCCTGCGCACCGAGGCCGAGGCCATCGAAGGTTTCGACGGCTCGGACGAGGACGTGTTGACCTACGCCATGTTCCCCAAGGTGGCGCCCGACTTCTTCGCCTCCCGTGCAGACGGCCCCCTCAACCTTGGCAAAGACCCTGCCGAGCTCGAGGCAGAACGTTGCGCAGTGATCACCGACCCCAAGACGGGCCCCCTGCGTGTCCCGATCAAGTACGAGATCACTGTCAACGGCAAGAAGAACTCCGTCGCAGTGAAGCCCCTCTAGGAAAGTGACTTCGGCTATGTCCAAGCGTCCCACCCGAACGAGGCCCATGACGATGCAGGAGCGGATCACTGAGCTGCGGACCCGCCGTGAGGAGGTCATCGCGGGAGGTGGCGAGAAGCGGCATGCCAAGCAGCACGCCGCTGGCAAGCTGACCGCCCGCGAGCGGATTGCCGAGCTGGTCGACCCGCTGAGCTTTGAAGAGTTCGGGATGCTCGCCAAGCACCGCACGACGTTGTTCGGGATGGACGCCGCGGTCATGCCGGCCGACGGTGTGGTCACCGGCGCGGCAGCCGTGCTCGGCCGCCCGGTGCACGTTGCCAGCCAGGACTTCACCGTCGCCGGTGGTTCCGCCGGTGAGATGCACTCGATCAAGGTGGCGACCGCGATGCGCGCCGCTCTGGAGAACGGCACCCCGTTCGTCTTCATCAACGACTCAGGCGGCGCCCGTGTCCAGGAGGGCATCGACTCACTGTCCGGCTACGGCAAGGTGTTCTTCCAGAACGTCGCGCTGTCGGGTGCGGTGCCGCAGATCTCGATCATCGCCGGGCCCTGTGCCGGTGGAGCGGCCTACTCGCCGGCGCTGACGGACTTCATCATCCAGACCGAGGCGTCGCGGATGTTCATCACCGGCCCCGACGTGATCAAGCAGATCACCGGAGAGACAGTGACCGCCGAGGAGCTGGGCGGCCCCGGTGCCCACATGGCGCACTCCGGGGTGACGCACTTCGTCGCGGCTGACGACCACCAGGCCATCCTCATCACGAAAAAGCTGCTCAGCTTCCTGCCGAGCAACAACACCGAGGAGCCGCCGTTCATCCCCGGCCATGACGACGTGGAGCGCGACGAGAGCCTCAACGACATCATCCCCGACGACCCCAAGAAGGGGTATGACGTCCGCCAGGTCATCNNCCCAACATCGTCGTGGGCTTCGGCCGCGTCACCGGTCGTACGGTCGGATTTGTGGCCAACCAGCCGATCGCCTTGTCCGGGGTGCTCGACATCGACTCCTCCGACAAGGGCGCACGGTTCGTGCGGTTCTGCAATGCCTTCAACATCCCGCTCATCACGCTGGTGGACGTTCCCGGCTTCCTGCCCGGGGTCACCCAGGAATACGGCGGAATCATCCGGCACGGAGCGAAGCTGTTGTTCGCCTACTCTGCGGCAACCGTCCCCAAGATCACGGTGGTGTTGCGCAAGGCCTACGGTGGCGCGTACCTCGCCATGTGTGGCAAGGACCTGGGTGCTGATCGTGTGTTCGCGTGGCCCACTGCGGAGATCGCGGTGATGGGCGCCCAAGGCGCGGCAAACGTGGTGTTCAAGAGGGAGATCGCAGCCGCCGACGATCCGGAAGGCAAGCGGGAAGAGCTCGTGCAGCTGTATCGCGACACCTTCGCGACGCCGTACGTCTCGGCCGCGCGTGGCCTGGTTGACGACATCATCGAACCGTCCGACACACGCCGCAAGGTGGCTCGTGCGTTGGAGAACCTCACCGCCAAACGCGATCTGCGACCGCCGAAGAAGTATGGACTGATCCCGCTCTGATCGTCTTCGCCCCGACAGAAGGAATCGCCAATGAGCGCACCCACCGAGCCCACCGTGCCCACTGAGACCTTGGCCGAGCTGAAGGCCCTCGTGGCCGAGCTGGCAGCCCGCGTCCAGACGCTGGAGGAAGAGGCGGCACAGCGCCATCCTGCGGTGAGCGACGACGTCTTGCTGGCCATCTCCGCCGCCTGTGCCGCCTATCTGGGCAAGCGCGCCACCATCAAGCAGGTTCATCTGCGCCGTGGCGGCGCGTGGGCCACCCAGGGACTTGCCACGGTCCAGCAGCAGCACGCGCAGCTGCACGGATTCGGTGAACGGCAGGCCCCGCTGACACAGATACCACGACGAGGGACGACATGAAGCTGCAGATCACGGTGAACGGGTCAGTTTTCGACGTCGACGTCGAGGTGGAGGAGGAGCCCCTGCCCACGCTGGGGACCATCCTCGTGGGCAGCGGGTCTCCCTACGCCATCACCCCGAGCATCGCCAAGACCCCGGCGACCTCCGCCAACGCTCTGACCACACCGATGGCCGGCACGGTTGTCAAGGTGCTCGTTGAGGCGGGCGCTGAGGTGAAGTCCGGCGAGACCTTGCTGGTGCTGGAGGCCATGAAGATGGAGACCGAGGTGACAGCGCCAAAGGATGGCAAGGTCAAGTCGGTCGATGTGGCCGTCGG
>PKWT01000312.1:12912-16699 GCA_003132125.1 Micrococcales bacterium
CTCGACTCAGGCCAGCGAGAGGAAGAGCTTCTCCATCACCTTGGTGTCCATGGAGTCTGCGCCGTCAGGCTCGGTCAGGCACTGCTTCAGGCCGCTCGCGACGATGGCGAAGCCGGCCTTGTCCAGGGCGTGGTTCACCGCGGCGAGCTGGGTGACGATGTCGGTGCAGTCGCGGCCCTGCTCGATCATGCGCAGGACGCCGCCGATCTGGCCTTGCGCTCGGCGCAGGCGGTTGGCCACGGCGCTCATCTCTTCGGGTTTCAGCGCAACCATCGTGGCTCCTTGGGGTCGTTGTCGCGAGTGATGGTCAGGTCGCGGCGTTGGCGGTTTGCGACGCGGCAACCTTGGTCCTGACGTCGTCCATGTCCAGGCCGCGGACGCCCGCGATGACCTGCTCCAGGGCGGAGGCGGGAAGCGCTCCGGGCTGGCTGAAGACAAGGATGCCGCCGCGGAAGGCCATCAGGGTGGGGATCGACGTGATCCCGGCGCCGCCTGACAATGCCTGCTCGGCCTCGGTGTCGACCTTGCCGAAGATGATGTCAGGGTGCGTCGTTGAGGCGTTCTCGAAGATCGGGGCGAACGTCCGGCACGGTCCGCACCAGGCTGCCCAGAAGTCGACGAGCACGATGTCGTTGTCGAGCACGGTCTGCTCGAAGTTTGCTGCGGTCAGTGCTTGGGTGGTCATAAAGTTTCCTCTCGATGGATCAACTATACCTCGGGGGGTATTAACGTGTCACCGTCAACGGACATTCCCGTGGCGGATGACACATGCCCCCGGGGTCAGTCTCTGGGCCCCTGAGCGGGCCGCTGCTGTCACGGCGCCGGAATGTCCCGACATCGGCTAACGTTGGAATCGACGGATACCCCCCTAGGTATCGAGATCCACAGTCTCGATACCTCTCAACACAGACGGAGTCAGCATGCGTGAGGTCCCTGTGGCGGCATTCGCCGCCGCCCACTCCGACGGCGCGATCGTCGTCGATGTCCGCGAGCCCGGCGAGTACGTGGGCGGCCACGTCCCCGGCGCGACGCTCATCCCGATGGGGCATCTCTCGTCGCAGCTTCACGAGCTGCCCAAGGACAGACCGATCTATCTCATCTGCGCCAGCGGCAACCGCAGCCTCGCGATGACGAACTTCCTGATGCGCGCGGGCTATGACGCGTACTCGGTCAGCGGCGGCACCGGCGCCTGGACGCGTGCGGGGCATCCCGTCGTGCTGGGCCGCCGGCCCAACGCCAGCTGACGCCCAACCGTCGCAACAGGAACGTCGCAACGAACCTGGGCTCGCGGTGCCGGAGACAGATACCCCCTGGGGTATAGTAGAATCGTCGAACAGAACCTATCAAGGAGTGACTTATGTGTAGTCCCGCCCGTTGCGCACAGTGCGGCAAAATCACCTGGTCCGGCTGCGGCATGCATGCTGACTCGGTCCTCGCGAAGATCCCGCCGGCCCAGCGTTGCACGTGCCGCTGATCGGTCAGCGCCTCGCGCCCCGCGCAGTCTTCGCGAACGCGTCAGGATCGTGGCCGTTGCGCCGGATCGTGGCCGTCGCCGTACTTGCCCCGCTGCTGTTCGTGCTGCTGATTGCCGTTGCCGGGGGCTGGGCGCCAGGAGCACCACTGGGATGGACCGTGCTGGTCGCCCTCATGGCTCTTGCGGCGGCGGCGACGCTGGCCAGCTACCTGCCGCGACCCGGTGCCGGGCGCAAGCTGGAGATCGGCTGCACGCCCTGCGCGGCGGTCGCGGCGTTGAGCGTAGTTGGGGCGGGCGCGGTGCTCAGCACGGCGCCATACGACGTGTCCACCGCCGTCCTGGCGACGGTCGTCGTGGGATTCGGACTGACACAACGGCTCACCAACCCGAGCACCTGCGTTGCGCCAGTTCCTCGCCAATAGCGGAGACACCCGGCACTAGGCAACAGTGGGGACACGCGGCACTGGGTTATAGCGGGGACACCCGACCCTAGGTAACGGTGAGCTCGGTGAACATCCCGGAACGGTAGTGCCCGGCCAGATTGCACACCAGCTCGTAGTGCCCGGGCGCCAACGTGATCGTCATCCAGCCTGAGGCCCCCGGCACGATTCCCTCACCGGCACCTTCACCGTTGGTCTTGGATGCTTCGCCGAGACTGCCGGTCTCATCGACCCGGCCGTCGCCGGCAATCGGGCGGGTTCCGGCGGCTTGAGAATCCGCAAGCGGCAGGACGACCATCTCGTGGTTGATGCTGCCGTCGTTGGTCACGAAGAACGACACGGTCCCGTGGGGCACGGTGGCGTGGTCGGCGATCAGACCCATGGAACCGCGACCCATCATGGTGCTGCCCTGACCGCCCATCATCGGTCCACCCATGTTTCGCAGAGAGACGGTCACGACAGTCCCGGGAAGCTTCGGTGCATCGTGCGCGGAGCCGGCGAGGAACCCGTGCCTGCCGGGGCCCACCCCACCACTGAGGGCGCCGACGGCCACCGCACCCGATGCGACCAGGGCGACCACGGCCGCCACCAGCGCCCCAACCAGCAGGGGACGTCGCGCGTCGGTCACTTTCGGTCTCGCTGGGCGCTGACGAGAGCGTCCCGTTGGGTCTGCCAAACCTTGGTGTCGATCTCGCCGCTGGCCATTCTGCGGTCGAGGATCTCGAGGGTCGACTCACCGGTGGTGCGGGTCGTCCCGCCGCCGCTGCGGCCAGGCAGCAACCGCATGACCAACCACACGATCAGCCCGACCAGGACGAGCCAGAACACGCCCATCCCAAGCCATCCGAGCGAACCCATTCCTGTGTTGCCATATCCACCCATCATGGTGAAATCCTCCCTCGTGCGCACGTCTGCCCGGTTCCTCCGGGGTATCTCCACCCTTGCGTCCGGTTGCTGCCATAGCCGCGAGGAACGATGAAGAAACGACGAAGAACCCCGCACGGCCCCGCATCGCTGGTGCCCGGGCGGGAGGCGGCGATACTGTGCGACAGTCGGCCCTCGATCAGGGCGGGAAGGATTTCGCGTGGGCGACCTGATGCAACCACTGTCCTTCGGCCATCTGATGAGCTGGGCGCTGGAAGAGCTTCGACTGGACGGTTCGATCTTCGGAGTGAAGGCGAACCAGTTCTGGCACCCCGAGCCCGGTCGTCTCATCACGGACTCCTTCGGCGACCGGCTGGCATCACCTGTGGGCCCTGCGGCAGGGCCACAGACCCAGCTGGCCAACAACATCCTCGTCGCCTACCTGACGGGCGCCCGGTTCATGGAGCTGAAGACCGTCCAGACCATAGACGGCGAGGACATGCGCAAGGCTGTCGCCAAGCCGTGCATCAATGCCGAGGACGAGGGCTACAACTGCGAGTGGTCCACCGAGCTCACCGTTGCCGAGGCGTATGACGAGTACCTCAAGGCGTACTTCGCGATCGCGGTGCTGGGCAAGGAGCTGGGGCTCGGCACGGTCGACGAGGTGGCGTTCAACATCAGCGTCGGCTATGACCTCGAGGGGATCAAGGGTCACAAGGTCAGCTCCTTCATCGACGCGATGGTTGACGCCTCCAACACCCCAATCTTCCGGGAGTGCCGGACCTGGATCGAGGCGCATCTTGGAGGGCTCTCCCACTTCACGCGTGAAGACCTCGACAACCTGAGTCCTCAGGTGAGCCGGTCAGTCACTCTGTCGACCATGCACGGGTGTCCGGCTGACGAGATCGAGCGGATCGCCATGCACCTGCTCACGGAGAAGCACCTTCGTACGTTCGTGAAGTGCAACCCGACCTTGCTCGGCTACCAGTACGCCCGGGACTGCCTCGAC
>PKWT01000312.1:16731-22456 GCA_003132125.1 Micrococcales bacterium
TCCTCAGAGATGTACATGTCGGGTCGCTCCCTGCTTCCCCTGTCGCTGTCCCTTGCCCTCGCGCTTTCCCGCGAGTTCGATGGCGGCCTGCCGATCTCCTTCTCCGGCGGGGTCGATGCCTTCAACGTCAAGGAGATCCTCTCCACCGGCATCCAGCCGGTCACTGTCGCAACGACGATCCTCAAGCCGGGCGGGGTGACCCGGCTGCAACAGCTGTCGAGCATGGCTGCAGAGGTTATGACGGACTATCAGGGAATCGACGTGGACCGGCTCGCGGCGCTGGTCGACAGCGTTCTCTCCGACGAGCGCTACCACAAGCGGTATCGCGAGAAGATCCGCTCGCGCAAGACGGACTCGCCTCTCCCGCTGACGGACTGCTACAAAGCCCCTTGTGAGGACGGCGGCTGCCCGATCCAGCAGCGCATCCCCGAGTACCTCAAGCTCACCGCGGCGGGCGAGCTCACCAAGGCGTTCGACGTGATCGCCTTCGACAACACGGCGCCGACGATCCTCGGTGTGCTGTGCTCGGAGCCGTGCCGGGATCACTGCACGCGCCTGGACATCGATCAGGCCATCGACATGCGCGCCGTGAAGCTCGCTGCCGCCGACGGCGCCCAGGATGCCTTCGTCGAGGCAACCGCGCCGCCCGCGCTGCTCACCGACGCGAAGGCGGCCATCATCGGTGCCGGTCCGGCCGGCATAGCCGCGGCGATGTTCTTGCGCCGCAACGGCATGGATGTCGATGTGTTCGAGAAGCTCGAGGGGCCATACGGGATCGTCAAGTACATCATCCCGGGCTTCCGGATCACCCGTGAGCAGATCGAGCGCGACTACCAGCTCGCCGTCCACCTCGGCGTCCGGTTCCACTTCAGCTGCGACCCGGACTACTCCGTCGAGGAGCTGAAGAAGACCTTCGCCCACGTCATCATCGCCACCGGCTCGTGGGGCAGGAGCCCGAGCCCGGTCCGTGAGGGCACTGACAAGACCGACAAGATCCTTGACGCCCTCGACTTCCTCTGGCAGGCCAACAACGAGGGCGGGGCCACAGTCGGCAAGCGGGTTGCCGTGATAGGCGCCGGCGACGTCGCCATGGACTGCGTCCGCACCGCGCAGCGAACCGAGGGGGTCGACGAGGCGGTCATTGTCTACCGTCGCACGGAGCCCCACATGCCGGCGACGCAGCACGAGGTCAACCTCGTCCGCGCCGAGGGGCTCACCATGCACGAGCTGCTCGCCCCCATCTCGTACGACGGCACCACCTTGCACTGCGAGGAGATGACCCTCAGCGACGAGGGCGCCAGCGGTCGGCGCTCGGTGGTCGGGCTCGGCACCTTCGTGGACCTGCCCTTCGACACGGTGATCGGTGCGACGGGCGCGACGGTCGAGACGGGCCCCTACGCGAGAAATGGTCTGGCGCAGAACGCTCGCGGGCTGGCCGAGGTCGACGCGAGCTTCCAGAGCTCGGTCGACGACGTCTACGTCATCGGCGACGGGCGCCTCGGTCCCAGCACCATCGTGCACGCCGTGGCGGACGCGAAGACCGCCGTCCGGGCGATCCTGGCCAGGGAACACCTCTTGGTCGACTACGACGCGAGGCCGGCGAAGGTCGAGCGGGAGCAGCGCGAGGTGCACGCACGGCGAGGGTTGCTGATCGCGGCGATCAACGGGAAGGCCGAGGGCGACCGCTGCCTGTCCTGCGACGTCATCTGCGAGGTGTGCACCGAGGTGTGCCCCAACCGGGCCAATGTGGCGATCACCGTGCCCGGGTTCGCCGACCCGCGCCAGATCGTCCACCTCGACGGGCTGTGCAACGAGTGCGGCAACTGTGGCACTTTCTGCCCGCACGCAGGCCTGCCGTACAAGGACAAGATCACGATCTTCTGGACCCGAGAAGGCTTCGACGACTCCACGAATGCGGGGTTCCTCCCGGTCACCGCAGGCACGTACCTCACCCGTATGCCGGATGGCTCGGTTCGTGAGCACAGGGCTGGCCAGGCGGATCTCCCCGAAGGGATGAGCGCGGTGCTGGCCGCCATCGAGAAGGACTACGCGTTCATGTTCGGCGCGCCCGTGGGAGCCCCGTCATGATCATCAGCAACGGACCGGTCATCACCAACGATCCGGCGAGCCCCTTCGTCCCTGATGGGGCGGTCGTCGTCCAGGGCGACAGCATCGTGGCGGTCGGCCCGGCGGCCGAGATCCTGGCCACCCACCCGGGCCACGAGACGATCGACGTCGGTGGCCGGGTCATCATGGCGGGCCTGATCAACGCGCACACCCACGCGTACTCCGCCTACGCGCGCGGCATGGCGGTCCACCAGCCGACCCGTGACTTCACCGAGATCCTCGAGAACCTCTGGTGGCGGCTGGACCGGCTGCTCACCCTGAAGGACGTCGAGCTGAACGCCGGCACGACGTTCATCGAGTCCATCCGCAACGGTGTGACAACGGTCTTCGACCACCACTCCAGCCCCCACGCCGTCTCTGGGTCGCTGCAGACCATGGCGGACGCCGCCGGACGCATCGGCATCCGCACCAGCCTGTGCTACGAGACCTCGGACCGGGACGGCGCCGGTGTCCTTGCCGCTGCGATCGAGGAGAACGCCTCGTTCATGAAGAAGGTGAACACCGGCGAGCAGGACATGGTCAAGGGCCTGTTCGGGCTGCACGCCAGCTTCACCCTCTCCGAGGAGAGCCTGGATTCCGCCTGCGCGGCGAAGGAAGGCATCCCCGGTGGCTTCCACGTCCACGTCGCCGAAGGCCCGAACGACGAGCCGGACTCGCTGGCGAGATACGGCAAGCGCATCGTCCAGCGATTCAACGACCACGGGATCCTCGGGCCCGGGACGATCGCGGCGCACTGCATCCACGCCGACCCCGACGAGCTCGCGCTCCTGAAGGACACGGATACGACCGTTGTCCATAACCCGCACTCCAACATGGGCAACGCGGTCGGGGTCGCACCGGTCGTCGACATGCTGGCCCGCGGCCTGCGGGTCGGCCTGGGCACTGACGCCTACACCGCTGACATCCTCGCCTCCGCCCAGGTCGCCAAGATCCTGCAGAGCGACCACCTCGCCGATCCGACCGTCGGGTTCGGACAGGCCCTACAGCTGTCGTTCGTCAACAACCCGAAGATCTGCGCGCAGCACTTCCGCAAGGACCTTGGGGTCCTGAAGGCCGGGGCGTACGCCGACCTGATCGCCGTGGACTACCGTCCCTTCACGCCACTGAGCGCCGAGTCTGCGGGCGGCCACATCCTGTTCGGGATGAGCGGCTCCCAGGTCAACGACACGATGGTGAACGGGGCGTGGGTGATGCGCGACCGCGTCATCCTCACCGTGGACGAGGCGGCAATCTTCGCGCGGTCGACACAGAGAGCGCCACGCATCTGGGCGCAGATGTAGGGCGGGGCGGACTCATGTCGGTTCTTCACAGCGGTTCGGTTCAACTCAGCGGTTCGGTTCTTCTCAGCGGTGGAATGGTCACCACTGCCACGCAATCACGGCAGGCCGCAGTGCGGTTCGCTGACGGGCGCATCGTCGAGATCGGTGACCTGACGCCTCAGCCGGGTGAAGAGGTCGTTGACTGCAGCGGGTGTCTCGTCCTGCCCGGCGGAATCGAGACCCACAGTCATCTCGACCTCGAGGCGATGGGGACGGTCACGGCCGATGACTTCGCCACCGGCACGCGGTCGGCCCTCGCCGGCGGAACCACGACGGTCCTGGACTTCGCGACCCAGTTCCACGGCGAAAGCCTCATGGACGGCCTGCGCCGGTGGCACGAGAAGGCCCGGGGCCGCGCCGTCACCGACTACGGCTTCCACCTGGCGATGACGCAGTGGCGCCCGGAGTTCGCCGACGAGATGGCCGAGGTCGTCGCGGCCGGGGTCACCTCGTTCAAGATGTACATGGCCTATCGGGACTCGATGATGGTCGACGACGACGAGATCTACGCTGCGCTCTCGGCAAGCGCTCGTGCGGGTGCCACCATCGGCTTCCACTGCGAGAATGGGTTGGTGATCGATGCACTCGTCCGCGAGGAGCTGGATCGCGGCCACACGGGCGCCTTCTACCACCAGCGGACCAGACCGCCGGCTCTCGAGCGCGAGGCGCTCGGCCGGCTGAGCATGATCGCGGAGCTGCTCGACGCCCAGCACTACATCGTCCACCTCAGCGCCGGGGAGACCATCGAGGAAGTGCGTCGGGCGCGCCAGCGGGGCAGCAAGGTGGTCGCCGAGACCTGTCCCCAGTACCTCCTGCTCGACGACAGCCTCTACGGGACCGCCGAGAGTGACGACCTGGAGGTCAGGGCGTACGTCATGAGCCCACCCCTGCGCGCGCCGGAGAATCTCGACGCGTTATGGGCCGGGCTCGCTGACGGGGACATCCAGTTCGTCGGCACGGACCACTGCTCGTTCAACCTGCACGGACAGAAGGACCAGGCCTCGGATTTCACCCGAATCCCCAACGGCGCGCCCGGAATTGAGCTCAGGCTCGCGCTCCTCTACACCTACGGCGTGGCGGCGAAGCGGATGTCGGTGGAACGATTCGTTGCCGTCACCGCCGAGAACGCGGCACGGCACTTCGGGCTCTACCCCCGCAAAGGGACGTTGCTGCCCGGCAGTGACGCCGACGTCGTCGTCTACGACCCCCGACCACGCTGGACCGTCAGTCATGACCAGCTCCATGACAACGTGGACCACACGCCATACGAGGGCAGACAGATCCAGGGCCGGGTTCGCGACGTCTTCCTCCGCGGACACCACGTCGTTCGCGACGGGGTGCTCGCGGACGAGCTGGCCCCCGGAGAGTTCGTGGCCTGCGGCCCACCCGACAGCGACATCCGATAGCAAGGGAGCAGCGCCGTCATGAAGATCAGTGTCAATGGCCAGGACTACTCGGTGTCGGACGAGAAGCCACTGCTCTCGGTCCTGCGCGACGAGATCGGGATGCTGTCGGTCAAGGAGGGCTGCGACGACGCGACGTGCGGGACGTGCGTCGTCATCGCCAACGGCAAGCTGGTGAAGTCCTGCTCGCGCAAGACGTCGACCTTCGAGAGCCAGGAGATCATCACCACCGAGGGACTCAGCGAACGTGAGAAGGACGTCTACGTCGAGGCGTTCGGCGCGACGGGAGCAGTGCAGTGCGGTTTCTGCATCCCGGGCATGGTCATGGCGGGCAAGGCCCTCCTGGACAAGAACCCCGACGCCACACGTGACGACNNTCGAGGACGCGATCCTGTCGGCCGGGCAGATGCTCCGGGACGACCAGAAGATCACCGGCTCGAACGCGCGCATCCGGATGACCGACCGGGCGCACCGACCGGACGCGGCCGAAAAGACCCTGGGCACGGGGCTTTTCGCCGACGACATCCGCCTTGAGGGGATGATCCACGCCAAGGCGCTGCGCTCGCAATACCCCCGCGCCCTGGTCAACGCGATCGACACGAGCAAGGCCAAAGCCCACCCGGACTGCATTGCCGTCCTCACGGCCGAGGACGTCCCGGAGAACAAGATCGGCCACATCGTCGACGACTGGGACGTGATGATCCGGGTCGGCGACACCACGCGCTACGTGGGTGACGCGCTCGCCCTGGTGGCGACGGCTGGCGCGGACAAGCTCGACGAGATCCTCGCCCTGATCGAGGTGGACTACACCGAGCTCGTGCCTGTGACAACGCCCCAGGGCGCCCTGCGAGGGGACGCGCCGCTCCTCCACGAGCG
>PKWT01000026.1:0-1811 GCA_003132125.1 Micrococcales bacterium
TCTGAACCGTGCGCTGGTGGAGACGCCGCTTCTCGGGGAGGGCATCGTGGGCGGGTACTGGACTCGCATGAACGACCCGGAGATCGACATCGTCATCGCCGACCGGCAACCGGTGGCCAAGACAATCCTCGGCGTCGGATCCATCAAGTGGCTGGAGCGGACGCCCTTTGACCGCCACGACCTTGCCCAGCTCATCGTGCACCGGTCACAGCTCCCGGGCGCAACCGATGGCACGCCGCTGATCGTGGTCGCCCGTTCGGGTTGCGACGTGGATGGGGTCACCGTATTCGGGCCCGACGAGCTGCTGAACGCCTGGCGCGCCCAGTCCGACTGACCACACAGCTGATGGAGAAGCTTCTCCATCAGCGGGCGGCTGTACAACCTGGGAGATACGCTGCAAGAAAATTCCTCAATCTAGGAGCACCCCTCGTGTCCCGATCTGTGGCCCGGCTGACTCTGAGCCTCGGGGTCGCCGCTGCGATCGTCGCGGCAACGGCCGTGACGCCCGCGATGGCCGACCCGACCGTACCCGCCACCGGCGGGGAGATCGTGCAGGTGGCGCTGACTCTGACCGGTTCCTCGGCGCCCGCGCTCGCCTTCGCCCGGAGCAAGGGCCTGCACGTCGACCTGGTCACCCGGCATACGGTGCTGCTCTCCGGTCCGGCAACCCAGGCCGCCGACGCATTCGGCGCCCGGCTACGGAGGGTCTCTGCCCGCTGGAACCCGGCAGGTGCGACCCGCTACCTGGCACCGGCGGCCACGCCGAGCGTTCCGGCTGCGCTGCGTGGCGCGGTCAGCGCCGTCATCGGCCTCGACAACCGCCCGGTCTTCGAGCGCCACATCGTCCCCGCTGGCTACACCGCCAGTGACCTGGGCACGGCATACGCCACGAATGGGATGGCCGGCGGCGGTGCGGGCATCACCGTGGCGACGGTGCAGTTCGACGGCTGGTACCCGAGCGACGCCACGACGTATGCCGCCGCCGCCGGTATCGCCATTGGCACCAACCAGATCACCACGGTGCAGCTTCCGTCATCCAACGTCGCGCCGGACACCAGTGGCGGCGACCAAGAGGTCGCGTTGGACACCGAAGCGCTGCTGGCCACCGCCCCCAAGGCTGCGCAGCGGATCTACATCGCGCCGAACAGTGCCGCCGGCGCGATCGCGGTCTACAGCCAGGTCGCCGACGACGTCGCGGCCGGCCGGGTCCAGGTCGTCGCCACGTCCTGGGGCGGCTGCGAACCAGGCTTCTCCACGGCCTTCATGTCGGCGCTGGCCACGTCGATCAACCGGATGGTCGCCAGCGGCGGCACCTTCTTCGCGGCCAGCGGGGACAACGGCGCGTACGACTGCGCCCGCCCGCTGGTCCCCGACGGTCAGCTGACCGTCGACTTCCCGGCCTCGCTGCCCAGCGTCGTCGCGGTCGGCGGAACGTCACTGACCCGAGACGGCAGCGGATCGTTCAGCGAGACCGGTTGGGGTCCGGCGCCGACGACAACCTCCGGCACGACGTACGCCGGTGGGGGGTCCGGTGGCGGCACCAGCGCCGTCTTCGCCCGGCCGGCATACCAGGCCTCGATCAGCGCAGGGGGCACCGGCCGCGCGGTCCCGGACGTCTCCGCCCTCGGCGACGCGAAGACCGGCTTCGGCGCGTACTCGAGCAGCGCCGGCGGCTGGCATGTCTTTGGTGGCACCAGTTTTGGCGCTCCGATGTGGGCCGGCCAGCTCGCGTCCGCACTGTCGTCCGGCGGTCTCAGCAGCGGTATTGGTGACATCCACGCCGCGCTCTATGCCGCACCGAGCGCCTTCCG
>PKWT01000026.1:1843-1974 GCA_003132125.1 Micrococcales bacterium
CAGTGCCGCCGGCGAGCCCGGTGAGCCGTCTCAGCGGCCTCAACCGGGACCGGACGGCCGTGGCGGCCTCGACCGCGATCTTCGGCGCCGTGGGGCAGCCCAATGGTGCCTCAGCCGTGGTGCTGGCCAGC
>PKWT01000026.1:1990-2129 GCA_003132125.1 Micrococcales bacterium
TGCTCACGGGAGGGTCCAGCCTGGACCCCTCGACGGCGGCGGAGGTCATTCGCATCCTGGCCCCGGGTGGCACCGTCTACGTCCTGGGAGGCGCTGGCGCCATCAGCGCCAACGTGGCCTCGTCGCTGACGAGTCTCGG
>PKWT01000026.1:2212-2540 GCA_003132125.1 Micrococcales bacterium
TCTTCGCCGTCGGTGGCGACGCCGCCAAGGCCGTGCCAGGTACGCCGACGGACCACCGACTCGTGGGTCTGGACCGGTACGAGACCGGAACCCTGGTTGCCAGCCACTTCTTCAGCGGCCCGGCGATGCTGACCTTCGCATCGGGTGAGAACTTCCCGGACGCCCTGAGCGGCGGGGCGTACGCGTCACTGCTCGACTCGCCGATCCTGCTGGTGCGCGCCACGCTGGTCCCGCCGACCGTCACGTCATACCTGCGGGCGAACCTGACCTCCGTCTCGCGTTCCGCCCTGATCGGCGGCCCCGGTGTGGTGACCGAGAACGTCCGCGT
>PKWT01000039.1:0-397 GCA_003132125.1 Micrococcales bacterium
AGATCTATGCGCCGCTGGCCCACCGCCTGGGCATGAACACCATCAAGTGGGAGCTTGAGGACCTGTCCTTCGCGACCCTCTACCCCAAGGTCTACGACGAGATCGTGCGACTGGTGGCCGAGCGCGCCCCCGCCCGGGAGGAGTATCTCGCCGGCGTACGCGAACAGGTCAAGGCCGACCTGGACGCGGCCCGGATCAAAGCCGTGGTGACCGGGCGGCCCAAGCACTACTACTCCGTCTACCAGAAGATGATCGTGCGCGGCCGTGACTTCGACGAGATCTACGACCTGGTTGCGGTGCGGGTGCTGGTGGACTCGATGCGTGACTGCTACGCCGTGCTGGGTGCCTTGCATGCGCGCTGGAACCCCGTCCCCGGGCGTTTCAAGGACTACATCGC
>PKWT01000039.1:507-1310 GCA_003132125.1 Micrococcales bacterium
GGCGAGTTCCTGGACTCGCTGCGTTTCGAGATCAGCGCGAACGAGGTCTACGTCTTCACCCCCAAGGGGTCCGTCGTGGCGCTGCCGGCCGGCTCGACAACGGTGGACTTCGCCTACGCCGTGCACACAGAGGTTGGTCACCACTGCATCGGCGGGCGGGTGAACGGGCGGCTGGTGCCGCTGGAGAGCCCGCTGGAGAACGGCGACGTCGTCGAGATCCTGACCTCAAAGGCCGACGGGGCCGGGCCCTCGCGCGACTGGCTGACGTTCGTCCGGAGTCCCCGCGCCCGCAACAAGATTCGGCAGTGGTTCTCCAAAGAGCGCCGCGAGGAAGCCATCGACGCAGGCAAGGACGACATCGCCAAGGCCATGCGCAAACAGGGTCTGCCGCTCCAACGGCTGATGACCCACGGCACGCTCACCGGCCTGGCCAGCGAGCTGCGTTACCCCGATATCTCCAGCCTGTATGCCGCGGTCGGTGAGGGCCACGTGTCGGCCCAGCACGTGGTCGGCCGACTCGTGGCCTCCCTCGGCGGGGAGGAGGGCGCCAGCGAAGACCTCGCCGAAGCGACAACCCCGTCATCGCGACTGCCGCGCCCGCGCAGCGGTGACCCGGGTGTGGTCGTGGTCGGGGCGGCTGATGTCTGGGTCAAGCTGGCGCGGTGCTGTACGCCCGTCCCGGGCGACCCCATCATTGGTTTCGTCACGCGTGGCAGCGGCGTCTCGGTGCACCGTTCCGACTGCACCAATGCCGAGTCCTTGCTCGCTCAGCCCGATCGGCTGATCGAGGTCGAGTGGGCGCC
>PKWT01000039.1:1366-3000 GCA_003132125.1 Micrococcales bacterium
GGGCACCTCGACCACGTGATCAAGGCCATCCGCAAGATCGACGGCGTCTTTGACGTCTATCGGATCACCGGCGGCAGGACCACCGGAAAGACGGCAAGCACGACGAGCGACCAGACCGCGCTCGACTAGCTACGCTCGATCAGCTAGCTGCCGAACTCCTGGACCCCGGCCCGAGCCTGGGCCAGCCACTGCTCGCGGGCCTCAAGGGCGGCCCGAGCATCGGCGACCTTCTTGGCATTGCCGGATGCTTCCGCCTTCTCGAGGTCCTTGCGAAGGCCCTCGACCGCCGACTCGAGCTGGTCCACCAGACTCTGTGCGCGAGCGGCTGCCTCGGGATTACTGCTGGCCCAACGCTTTTCGTCGCGGTCTCGCACTTCCTGCTCGACTCGACGAATGCCTTTCTCAACGCGCTCCATGTCCGCACGAGGAACCTTGCCCGCGTGTTCCCACTTGTCCTGGATGACCCGGAGGGTTGCCTTTGCAGCCTCGATATCGGTCACTGGCAGAAGCGCCTCAGCCTCGGCGAGGAGCGCCTCCTTGATCACGAGATTGGCCTTGAACTCTTCGTTCTCAGCCGCGACGATCTCGTCCTTGGCCTTGAAGAAGCTGTCCTGTGCAGTCTTGAACCGAGCCCAGAGTGCGTCGTCGTCGGTGCGCGAGGCGCGCCCGGCCTCGCGCCAGCGGTCCATCAGCCGCTTGAACGCCGTCGCGGTCGGTGCCCAGTCCTTGCTCGTGGCGAGCGCCTCGGCTTCCTTGACCAGCTTCTCCTTGGCGGACTTGGCCTCGGACTGCGTGTCCTCGAGGGTGGCAAAGTGCACCCGCCGAGCCTTGTCGAAGGAGTTGCGCGCTGCGCTGAAGCGCTGCCACAGCGCGGTCTCGGACTCTCGATCCAGCTTGGGGCCGGTCCGCTGCAGGGCCTTCCACTCGTCGAGGAGTGCACGCATGCGCGTGCTGCTGGTCTTCCACTGGATCTTGGTCTCAGGCTGCCCGGCGATCGTCTCCGCCTCAAGCACGAGCTCTTCGCGCTTGGCCTTGCCCGCCTCACGGGCCGCACTGCGCTCAGCACCCTCGACGGCCTTCTTGGCCTCGACGGCTGCCGTGATCTGGGCCAGCCTGGCGTCGAGGGCGGCGAGGTCTCCGACGACGTGGGCTTCAGTGGTCTGTTCACGCAGCTTGGCGAGCCCCTCAGAGCCCTCCCGTACCGGCAGATCCGTGTGTGTCACACGCTGCAGGAGAAGATCGGCAGAGGCCAGCAGCTCGTCATACTTGCGGGTGAAGTAGGCCAAAGCCTCGGCGTGGCTGGCACCCGGGTAGGAACCCACCTCTCGCTCACCGTCGGCGGTGCGTACGAACACGGTTCCTGACTCGTCCACCCGGCCGTGCTCTGAGGGCTTTGGCGCCGCCGTCCCGTGGAGGCGTCCCGCGAGGACCGCAGGACTCGGAACAGGCGTAGCAGGTGGTTTGGGCACACCGGGCCCGGGCGCAGGCCGCGGAGTCGGCGCCGGAACCGATCTCGGCTGCGGTTCAACTGCGGTCGGCTCTGGCACCGCTGGCGCTGCGTCCGCCTCGATCACTGGTTCCGCCTCGATCACTGCGTCCGAGAGCGTGTCCGGTGCCGTCTCAGGCTCGACTGC
>PKWT01000313.1:0-1428 GCA_003132125.1 Micrococcales bacterium
CTAGGGCAGTCGCTTCCCGGCGAGCAGGATGCGAGCGCCTTGACGCCAGTGCTCATTTTGACAGGACGTGTAGTTCGTCCAGGTCGCGCCTTCAGCGATGGCCATGCAGTCGGCGGAACGCTCACGAGCTGCTACATCTCCGCCTCCGAACCACGCATTCAGAGCGACATTTGCGGCCCGCAGGTTCCACCCGTAGTTGTACAGCGTGCGCGCGTGCGCGTATTCATGCGAGGCCACGGCGTACACCTTCGAAGCGGGGATGTTCGGAGAGATGTAGATGTCCCCGTTTGCGAGGTCGGTCGCACCCCAGTGCCCGTACCGGTTGGTGACGAACCAGGTGGCAACGCCGGATCGGTGGTTCGGGATCCGGGCGATGGCTTGGTTCAGCAGGGTCCATGACGTTGGCCCGTGCACGATCTTGGCCGGGGTCGTCACCGTGGGGAGCTTCGAGGCGGATGAGGTGACGACGGTGGCGACTTTGGACCCGACGGTTGCCACGGACTTGGTTGCCGGTGCCGACGCCACGGACTTGGTTGCCGGTGCCACGTGAGTGAGCGCAACAGGCGCTGCTGCGAGCTGTGCGACTACGGAGGGCGACCGAGCCTGCTGGACGCGGGGGACAACGGACTCAGGCGCGCCGAGCATGGCTACGACGGCGAAAAGGGCGAACGAGATCGCCTTGGGAGACATGCGGAAGCCTCAGCGGGGGGGTCGGGCGGTGGAACCGCGAACGAGAAGAACGCCATCAGGAACCAGATGGCGGACCGACAAGATTTGCCGAATGACGTAATTACCAGTACGACGTAATGCCGAGATACAATTCAATCATATGACGTAGGCAACAGATGTTGGAATACGCTAAAACGCGTAGTTGTGAGGATCACGGCGTCCGGACAGGACACACACAGGTTTCGATAGGCTGACCTTCGTGACCGACGACGCACAGCCCAAGCCGAGCCCGCCCGCCAGCCAGACTGACGGCCTTCTTGATAGCCCGGTGCCGAGCCATGCCACCAAGGTCCGCATCTTGGTGGCTGAGGATGAGGCGCTGATCCGTTTAGACCTCGCCGAGATGCTCGTCGAGGCCGGCTATGACGTTGTTGCCCAGGCCAGCAACGGCGAGCAAGCTGTTGATCTCAGCCGCGAGCTCAAGCCGGATCTGGTCATCATGGATATCAAGATGCCTGTGCTTGACGGCATCAGCGCGGCCGAGAAGATCGGCAAGGAACGGATCGCACCGGTCGTGATTCTCACCGCGTTCAGCCAGAAGGAGCTCGTCGAGCGGGCGCGCGACGCGGGCGTCATGGCATACATCGTGAAGCCTTTCGATGCCGCTGACCTCACCCCGGCCATCGACATCGCGCGTTCCCGCTGGCTTGAGCTGCACGCCCTCGAGGCCGAGATCGCAGACCTTGGCGAGCGGTTGGA
>PKWT01000313.1:1466-7594 GCA_003132125.1 Micrococcales bacterium
TGGGTGAGGAGCGGCGCCACGATCAGCGCCGGCAACAGATCACCCACTGGAATCTCACGAATCCGTAGCAGCCGGAACGCGATTCCCACCAACAACAGACCCCCAGTGGCCGTCAGTGCTGCAATGTGGGCATCCGGTAGTAGCGAGCCCATCACGACACCCAACGCTGTCAGCAGGCCCTGCACGACGGCCACGGATACTGCCGACAGCAGGACACCGATGCCGAACGATGAGGCGAAGGCCACGGAGGCGAAGCCGTCGAGGACCGACTTCAAGGTCAGCTGGTCAATGCCGTGGCCCAGCCCGTCGGACAAAGATCCGAGGATGGTCAGTGGACCCACACAGAACAGCAGTGACGCGCTGAGCCAGCCCTCGATGAAGCGTTCACGGGCTGCGTGGTTCTGACCTGTCTCCTGGGCCCCCACAAGTTTCGGGCGGCGCGCAAGTCGAGCCTGGACGGCGCCGGCCAGACTCTCCAAGCGGCCTTCGATCCGCAACAGCGAACCGGAGATGCCGCCGATCAGCAGGCTGCCGAGAACAATGAGCACTGGGGCGCCCGATCCCACTGCGGCCGTCAGGGACGCATCGGTCACTTTGGCTGCAGACAGGCCCGCCATGAGCAGGACCGTGAGCCCGAGACAGTCGGTGACCACAGACCGGGTCCGCTCGGAGAGCCGGTGACCCACCGCCATACCGAGCAGGGATCCGACGACAATCGTTCCCACGTTGATGACTGTCCCGAGACCGGGGAAGGCGCCGTCCATGCGCGCCACTCTAGGGGGACACCCCGGCAATCCCGTGGGGGACAGGCTCGGATGGCAGGCAATCCAGATGAGTCCGCGGGGTACCTACACAGATCTGGCCGAATGCGCTTACGCTATCGGCGGTCACCACTCCTTTACCGGACTGTGACCTTCGGCCGGGGGGCCGGAGCCATTGCCGATGCATCGATGGAGGAGATCGTGTCCCGACCCCAGTTCACCGTCCGCCGGGTGACTCCTGAGCTCGAACCTGACTTCACGGTCCTTCTGACCGCGGCACTCGTGGAGGCTGGTGCAACCCCGGCAGCACGCCCGGTCTCCAAGGAACGGGTCGCCGTGGCTCTCGCCCGCGATGACGTGCATGCCTACCTGGCCTCGGCGGAGGGCCAGTCGGTCGGATATGTCGTGCTGGTTCGCAGCCCGCTCTCATTCATGAGCGAGGCGTCGTGCGTCTCGATCGACCAGATCTTCGTGGTCCCTGAAGCCCGCCGGGGCGGTGCCGCCCGCGCGCTGCTCAGCGCTGCCGCGACGTTTGCCGACCGCCTTGGTGCCGACCAGATCGCCTGCTCGGTGCCGGCCCAGGGTCGCGATGCGAACCGCTTCTTTGCACGGCTTGGCTTCTCGCCCGACGTCGTGCGGCGCGCGACCACCACCTCCGCCCTGCGCCGCAAGCTTGCTACGGACGATGAGGCGCATCCGGCGCTCGATCGGTTGCTGCAGCGTCGTCGCTCGCTTCGGGCGCGGGCGACTCGCTCGGCCGAGTTCCTCCGGCACTGACCCACACTGCTGGCCGCGGCTGCACATCAACGCTGGTGACCCCGCTGTTGGGCCTCAGGCGCCTGGGGGCTTCGGCCGGATCAGACAGGTGATCCGTGAGGTGCACACCCGGTTGTCGTTCTCGTCGGTGATCACGACCTCATAGGCCGCCAAGGTGTTGCCCAGCGACAGAGCTGTCGCGACCCCGGTGACGAACCCCTCCCGGGCCGCCCGGTGGTGAGTGGCGTTGATGTCCACGCCGACCGCGATCCGTCCCTCGCCGGCATGCAGCACGGCCGCGATGGACCCCAGGGTCTCGGCGAGCACCACGCTCGCGCCTCCGTGCAACAGCCCGTACGGCTGGGTGTTTCCGGCGACCGGCATCCGGCCGACGACGCGCTGGGGTGAGGCCTCGAGGAACTCGATCCCCATCTTCTCCCCGAGGGTGCCGCCGTTCATCGCGTTCAGTCCGTCGAGAAGCTGTTCGTGCCCGTCGTCCGTCAGTTCAGTGCCCATCAACCTGCCTATCGCTCTGTGTTGGCTAGCTCTGTGTTGGCTAACTCTGTGTCCGGTCGTGGCCCTAGGCTGCCATGCGTGAGCCGACTCCTGCTTCTCGACGGTCATTCGTTGGCGTATCGAGCGTTCTTTGCGCTTCCGGTGGCCAACTTCGCCACCAGCACCGGTCAGCCGACCAACGCGGTCTACGGCTTCACCTCGATGCTGATCAANNGCCGAGTACAAAGCCGGCCGATCTGCCACGCCTGACGAGTTCAAGGGTCAGATCTCGTTGCTGCACGAAGTGCTCGACGCGCTGCGGATCCCACACGTCGAGGTCGAGGGCTTCGAGGCGGATGACGTGCTCGCGACCCTGACGACGGCGGCCATCGAGCGGGCCGGCATCGACGAGGTGCTCGTCTGCTCCGGCGACCGCGACACGTTCCAGCTGGTGACCGACCGGGTGACCGTCCTCTACCCGGTCAAGGGGGTCTCCGAGCTGGCCCGCATGACCCCGGCCGCGGTCGAGAAGAAGTACGGCGTCCCACCCCAGCGTTACAGCGATCTTGCGGCCCTGGTGGGTGAGTCGTCGGACAACCTGCCGGGCGTTCCCGGAGTCGGTCCCAAGACCGCTGCCAAGTGGATCCAGCAGTACGGCGATCTCACGGGCGTGGTCGCCCACATCGCTGACATCCCTGGCAAGGCGGGTCAGTCATTGCGGGACAACCTCGATCTCGTCCTGCGCAACCGCCGTCTCAACCAGCTGATCCACGACGTCGCGGTCGACGTCATGGTCGACGATCTCGAGCGCAAGACGTGGGATCGCGAAGAGGTTCACCAGGTCTTTGACGGTCTGGAGTTCAGAGTCTTGCGCGACCGCCTCTTCTCGACGCTCGAAGCCGTTGAGGTTGAAGCAGACTCAGGTTTTGACCTCGACGGTTCGGTGTTGTCGTCCGCCGAGGTGCCGGCCTGGCTGACCGAGCACACAGCACCGGGGATGCGGGTCGGCGTCCACGTCGACGGCACATGGGCGCGGGGGACCGGCGACGCCCAGGCGCTGGCCATCGCGGCAGGGACCGGCGCTGCGGCATACATCGATCTGACTGCTCTCGACCCCACGGCGGAGGACGCGGTCGCGACCTGGCTGTCCGACACCGAACGGCCCAAGGCTCTGCACGACGCCAAGGGTCCGATGCAGGCGCTCGCGGCCAGGGGCCTGTCGCTGGCGGGACTGAGCAGCGACACCGCACTGGCGGCCTACCTCGTGCGGCCGGATCAGCGGTCCTATGACCTGGCCGATCTCGTGCTGCGCCACCTCACGCGCGAGCTTCGCAACGACAGCGAGTCCGGCGGCCAGGGATTGCTGGACTTCAGCGCCGACGGCGAGGCCGAGGCGCAGACGGCAATGGTGCGCGCTCGGGCGATCCTCGACCTGTCCGTGGCGTTGGACAACCAGCTCGAGGAGACAGGCGGCTCAAGCCTGCTCGCGCAGATCGAGCTGCCGCTGGTCGACGTGCTGGCCCGGATGGAGCGGGTCGGCATCGCTGCCGATGTCGCGGCGATGGAGGAGCTCGAGGCCGACTTCGCGGCCAAGGTGCGCGAAGCACAGGGCGACGCGTATGACGCGATCGGTGGCGAGCAGATCAACCTCGGCTCGCCCAAACAGCTGCAGGTGGTGCTGTTCGACACCTTGGGTATGCCGAAGACCAAGAAGACCAAGACGGGCTACACGACGGACGCCGATGCCCTGACCGATCTGTTCGCCAAGACCGAGCACCCCTTCCTTGAGGCGTTGCTGCGCCACCGTGATGCCACACGTCTGCGGGTGACTGTCGAGGGTCTGCTCAAGTCGGTGGCCGATGACGGTCGCATCCACACGACCTACCAGCAGACGATCGCCGCAACCGGACGCCTGTCGTCGACCGACCCGAACCTGCAGAACATCCCGATCCGCACCGAGGAGGGGCGGCGCATTCGCGAGGTTTTCGTTGTGGGACAAGGGTTTGAGTCGCTGATGTCGGCCGACTACAGCCAGATCGAGATGCGGATCATGGCGCACCTGTCCGGCGACGAAGGTCTCATCGAGGCGTTCAGGTCGGGGGAGGACCTGCACCGGTTCGTGGCCTCGCGAGTCTTCGCGGTCGCACCAGAGGACGTCACCGCGGCGATGCGCTCCAAGATCAAGGCGATGTCCTACGGCCTGGCCTACGGCCTCTCCGCGTTCGGGCTCTCCAAACAGCTGTCCATCCCGACCGGTGAGGCCGCGACCCTGATGACCGAGTACTTCACCCGGTTCGGTGGCGTTCGCGACTACCTGCAGGACGTCGTCGTCCAGGCGCGGGGGACCGGCTACACCGAGACGATGCTGGGCCGTCGGCGCTACCTGCCGGACCTGACCTCGGACAACCGCCAGCGACGTGAAGCGGCTGAGCGCATGGCGCTGAACGCTCCGATCCAGGGCTCGGCGGCCGACATCATCAAGCTGGCCATGCTGCGTGTCGATGCCGCCCTGCGCGAGTCCGGTGCTTCCTCGCGGGTCCTGCTCCAGGTGCACGACGAGCTGGTCCTGGAGATCGCGCCGGGCGAGCGTGAGGCCGTTGAGGCGCTGGTTCGCAAGGAGATGGGCGCCGCCGTCGAGATGGATGTTCCGCTGGAGATCAGCGTCGGAGTTGGCGGGTCCTGGCACGACGCCGGTCACTAGGTATTCCGGGTGCAGCGGAGCGGTGTTGCCTCATTTCGGACGTCCACCGACATGCCTTCGAAAATTAATGTGACATTAGTCATCCGCGGAGGCCCGTCCTAAGTTACTGTCCGGTACGTCTGCTCTCACCCCAGGACGCATCGGGCGCCCGCGAGGCAGGTATTTCGTGAGGTGGGCGATGCTCCGAACCCTGCTTTCAGGCTTTGTGCTTGCGCTGTGCACGGCAGCTGTCTTGATGATCGGCGGTGGTTCCGAGCTTGAGCATGTCGCTCTGCTGGGGGCAGCCCTCGGCGGCGTGATCGGTCTCGTGCCTCACGACCCGCCCCTGGGCAAGCTGGGTGGCTTCGCCCTCGGTTTCGCGATGGCGTGGATCGCCTTCGCGATCCGTGCAGCCGTGCTGCCGGACTCCACCATCGGACGGGCTGTCGCCGCGTTCGTGGTGATTCTCATCCTCGGTGGGGCTGCCGCGATCAGCGCCGGCAAGGTGCCGCTCTGGAGCAGCCTCGTTGGGGCTGCCGCGATGGTCGGCGCTTACGAGACGGCATACACCAGCTCGCCCCCGACGTTCCTGACCACGTCGCCGGAAGCCGCGAGCACGGTGCTCCTTGCTGCGGCCTTCGGATACATCGGCACCACCCTCATCCACACGTTCATCAAGGGTGAGGGCGCCGAGCCCACGCGCGGTCCGAGCAGCGCACCAGACAGCGACAAAGAGATGCTCGAGCATCTCATGGCAGGAGAGACCAAATGAAGCGCAAGACTTCCCCCGCCCGCATCGGAGCGGCCCTGGTTCTGGCCCCTGCGGTCCTGCTCATGGCCGGCGGCCCGGCTCTCGCCGTTAGCAGCGTGAGCGTCAGCAACACCGAGACCGTGCAGGCGCACCTCAACGCCGACGGCACAGTGCAGGACGCGCGCGTGTATGAGCAGATTGCGTTGCAGGGCAATGGCACCGTCACCATCAAGAATCCGGTCTCGACCGCAAACCTGCGCAACCTTGACGGCTTCAGCAACTTCGACGTCCAGAACGGCGACATTGTCAGCACGCAGACGGTGAACGGTGACAAGCGGCTGCGCTCGGTGAGCGACTACGGCAAGAAGCTCCCGCTCACGGTCGCGGTGGTCTACAAGCTCGACGGCAAGATCGTCGAGGCGCGCGACGTGGTCGGCAAGTCGGGTCTCCTCGAGGTCCACTACACGGTGACAAACGTCACCGGCAAGGCCCAAGACGTGACGTTCGACGACGGCACCGGCAAGATGATCACCGAGAACCAACAGGTCGTGATCCCCATGGTCGGTTCCCTGACCACGGTGCTGCCATCCAACTTCACTGATGTGCGGTCGGGTGAGGCGAGCATGGCCGGTGACGGCAGCGGCGGAACGTCGATGACCTTCACCATGACGCTGTTCAACCCGAT
>PKWT01000234.1 GCA_003132125.1 Micrococcales bacterium
CTAGAGCCCTCCCACCCGGTCTCCTTGCTTCCAAACCACCGAAACCACCGATCGCACGGGGCGATTCGGTGGTTTCGGCGCAACAAGCGGAGGGGTGTGGAGTGTTCAGCGGGCGGCGGAACCTTCGACGTAGTCGGTGTCGGACGGCTTGATCCAGCTCATCAGCCCGCGCAGCTTGCGCCCCGTCTCCTCGATCGGGTGGGCCGCGCCCTTGGCGCGCAATGCGTTGAACTCTGGTGCGCCCGCGTCCTGGTCGGCGATGAAGCGCTCAGCGAAGGCGCCGCTCTTGATGTCCGCGAGCACGGCCTTCATGTTGTCCTTGACCCGCTCGTCGATGACGCGCGGACCCGAGACATAGTCGCCGTACTCTGCCGTGTCGGAGACCGACCAACGCTGTTTGGCGATGCCACCCTCAACCATCAGGTCAACGATCAGCTTGAGCTCGTGCAGGCACTCGAAGTACGCCACCTCGGGCTGGTAACCAGCCTCGACCAGAGTCTCGAAGCCGTACATGACCAGCTGCGACGCGCCCCCGCACAAAACCGCCTGCTCACCGAACAGGTCAGTCTCGGTCTCCTCGGTGAAGGTCGTCCTGATGCCGCCGGCTCGCAGCCCACCGATCGCCCTGGCATAGGACTTGGCCAGCTCCCAGGCCTTACCGGTCTCGTCCTTCTCGACGGCGACGAGCACCGGAACGCCTCGGCCGTCGACGTACTCACGGCGCACAAGGTGACCTGGCCCCTTGGGGGCCACCATGGCGACATCAACACCGGACGGGGCCTGGATGTAACCGAAACGGATGTTGAAGCCATGGGCAAAGAACAGTGCCGCACCCTGCTTGAGGTTCGGGGCGATCGACTCGGCATAGACGCTGCGCTGGACCTGGTCCGGGGTCAGGATCATGACGAGGTCAGATTCCTTGACCGCGTCGGCCACCGAGAGGACCGTCAGTCCCTCGTCCTGCGCCTTTGCCCTGGACCTGCTTCCCTCGGCCAGGCCAACCCGAACGTCCACGCCGGAGTCACGCAGGTTCAAGGCGTGAGCGTGGCCCTGACTGCCGTAACCGATCACGGCAACCTTGCGCCCCTGGATCACGGACAGATCTGCATCGTCGTCATAGAACATTTCGGCCACGGTGGGCTCCTTCAGGTGTGTGATGCGTTTGCCTTGACTGCGTTGGGAATGCGTGTCGGAAGTGCTGTGCGCTCAGGCCGACCGCAACGAGCGATCGATGATCGAGCGACCGCCGCGACCGATGGCGACCATGCCGGAGTGCACGAGCTCCTTGATACCGAACGGCTCCAGGATTCGCAGCAGCGCCTCCAGTTTGTCGCTGTCGCCGGTGGCTTCGATGGTCACCGCATCTGGTGCGACGTCAACGACCTTGGCGCGGAACAGCTGTGTGGTCTCAAGGATGTGGGAGCGGGTCTGCATGTCGGCCCGGACCTTGACCATGAGGATCGCCCGCTGGACCGAGGCGGTGCGCTCCAGCTCGACGACCTTGAGCACCTCGACCAGCTTGTTGAGCTGCTTGGTGACCTGCTCGAGCGGCAGATCCTCGACGTCGACGACGACCGTCATGCGCGACACCTTGGGGTTCTCGGTCGGTCCGACCGCCAGGGAGTCGATGTTGAACCCCCGCCGCGAGAACAGGCCCGCAATACGGGTCAGGACGCCTGGCTTGTTCTCCACCAGGACTGACAGCGTGTGCTTGCTCATCTCAATCGCCCTTTCGGTGCACTGTTCCTGATGGCGAGGATGAAACCCCGCTCCGCTCCTCGCTTCGCTTCGATGCTCACGGCGCCTAATCCTCGCGGTCCCACACGGGCGTCAAGCCGCGGGCAATCTGGATCTGGTCGTTGCTGACCCCGGACGGCACCATCGGCCACACCATCGCATCGCGGTGGACGACGAAGTCCAGCACGACTGGGACGTCATTGACCTCCATCGCCGCCTTGATGGTCGCATCGACGTCGGCAGCCGAGTCACAGCGCAGTCCCATGCATCCATAGGCCTCCGCCAGCTTGACGAAGTCCGGCACCCGAACTTGCTGGTGGCTGGTGTGAAGGTCGGTGTTGGAGTATCGCTCGTTGTAGAACAGGGTCTGCCACTGGCGGACCATGCCCAGGCTCGAGTTGTTGATGATCGCGACCTTGATCGGGATCTTGTTGATGACGCAGGTCGCCAGCTCCTGGTTGGTCATCTGGAAGCACCCATCGCCGTCTATGGCCCAGACGGTGCGCTCTGGCTGGGCGACCTTGGCTCCCATGGCGGCCGGCACCGCGAAGCCCATCGTACCCAGGCCACCGGAGTTGATCCAGCTGTTCGGCCGCTCGTACTGAACGAACTGTGCGGCCCACATCTGGTGCTGGCCCACCCCTGCCACGAAGACCGACTCGGGTCCGCTGATGGCGCCGATGCGCTCGATGACGTACTGCGGCGACAGCGTCTCATCGTCATGAGGGGTGTAGCCCAGCGGGAAGGTGGCCTTCCACTGAGCGACCTGGACGCGCCAGTCCTCGTAGTCGGCCGGGCGAACCGCTTCGTTCTCGCCGCCGAGTGCAGCGATGAGATCACTGATGACCTCCTTGCAGTCGCCCACGATCGGCACGTCGGCCAGGCGGTTCTTGGAGATCTCGGCCGGGTCGATGTCCGCATGGATGACCTTGGCACCGGGGGCAAACGTCGACAGCTGACCGGTCACCCGATCGTCGAAGCGAGCGCCGAGCGTGATCAGCAGGTCGGACTTCTGCAGGGCCGTGACGGCAGCCACACTGCCATGCATGCCTGGCATACCGAGGTGGAGCGGGTGGCTGTCGGGCACGGCGCCACGCGCCATCAACGTGGTGACAACAGGGATCTGGGTCAGGTCGACGAACTGGGCCAGCACTTCGCTGGCGCGGGAGCGGATGACGCCCCCGCCGACATACAACACCGGACGACGGGCCTCACGGATCAGCCGAGCCGCCTCCCGGATCTGTTTGCCGTGCGGCTTGGCCACGGGGCGATACCCGGGCAGGTCGAGCTTGGGCGGCCACACGAAGGTGGTCTCGGCCTGCAGCGCGTCCTTACTGATGTCGACCAGAACCGGACCTGGCCGGCCGGTTGCGGCGATGTGGAAGGCCTCGGCGATCGCCCGTGGGATGGCGGAGGCGTCGGTGATCAGATAGTTGTGCTTGGTGATCGGCATCGTGATGCCGCGGATGTCAGCCTCCTGAAAGGCATCGGTACCAATCGATCGGGAGGTGACCTGACCGGTGATGGCGACGATGGGGACCGAGTCCATGTAGGCGTCGGCGATCGGCGTGACCAGGTTGGTCGCACCAGGGCCGCTGGTGGCCATGCAGACCCCGACCTTGCCGCTGACCGACGCGTAGCCCTCCGCCGCATGTCCCGCGCCCTGTTCGTGGCGCACGAGGATGTGCCGCACCGCGGTGGAGTCCAGCAGCGGATCGTATGCCGGCAGGATCGCGCCGCCAGGGATGCCGAAGACCGTGTCGACGCCAAGTGCCTCAAGGGACATGACCAGGCTCTGCGCGCCGGTGACCTGAACCGCCGGGACCCGAGCAGCCGGAGACTGGCCGGGGGGGCCGGATGGTTTGGGGGTCGAGCCAGGCCGGGGGGCCTTGCCTTCCGTCACTGTCGTCACCGCTTTCCTGTTGAGCGCCTCTTCGGTCCGGTGGGCCGATCCCGCCGGCGATCACGGACCTTCTGCATGAAAAAACCCCTCGGTCCGTGGGCGGACATGAGGGGCAGCGCACTGACTCAGGGGAGAGCCTGCGCGCTAGGGAAGTACGAGGATTCGAGCCACGAACCCACCGTGGAACACCTTGGTTGCCGTGTCAACAAGCGGGTGCGGGCGATCTCATCATCCGGACGGATTGTCCGACAAATGGACTTTCTGCGAGGAACACCAAGCACCGGCGGTGACAACAACTGGGAGTACCGACCACTGGGAGTATCAACCACAGACCGCTCCCCCTGCGGCGCTGCCCACAAGCTTGCGGTACTTGGCCAGGACACCGCGGGGGTACTTGGGAGCCGGCGGGGTGAAGCCGACGGCCCGCCCCGCCAACGCTTCTGGCGTGACATCGATGTCGAGCGTTCCTGCCGCGACGTCGAGGCGGATCCGGTCACCGTCCTGGACGAAAGCGATGGGTCCGCCGTCGACCGCCTCGGGAGCCACGTGCCCGACACACAGGCCCGTCGTGCCCCCGGAGAATCGACCGTCGGTCAACAACAGCACGTCCTTGCCGAGACCCGCGCCCTTGATGGCACCGGTGACCGCCAGCATCTCGCGCATGCCCGGCCCGCCCTTGGGTCCTTCATAACGGATGACCACGACGTCGCCGGCCACCACCGAGCCGTTCGCGACGGCGTCCATCGCCGCTCGCTCGCCGTCGAAGACTCTTGCGCTGCCCTCGAATACGTCTGTGTCAAAGCCGGCAGACTTGACGACCGCTCCCTCGGGAGCCAGCGAACCACGCAGGATCGTCAGGCCCCCGGTCCTGTGGATCGGCTCGGACATGGCGCGCAGCACGAGACCGTCGGGGTCCGGCGGGCGCACGTCGGAGAGGTTCTCCGCGACGGTACGGCCCGTGACCGTCAGGCAGTCACCATGCAGCAGACCAGCGTCGAGCAGGGCCTTCATGACAACAGGGACTCCGCCGACCCGGTCGATGTCGGTCATGACGAACTGGCCGAACGGCTTGACGTCGGCCAGGTGCGGGACCGTGGCCCCGATCCTGGCAAAATCGTCCAGCGACAGCTCGACCTCAGCTTCGTTCGCGATCGCCAGAAGGTGCAGCACCGCGTTGGTCGAGCCGCCGAGGGCCATGACCACGGCGATGGCGTTCTCGAACGCCTCCTTGGTCATGATCTGTCGGGCCGTGATGCCTCGGCGCAGCAGCTCGACGACCGCCTCGCCAGACTTGCGGGCGAACGTGTCCCGGCGACGGTCGGTGGCCGGCGGCGCGGCGCTGCCGGGCAGTGACATCCCGATGGCTTCTGCCACGCAGGCCATCGTGTTGGCGGTGTACATGCCGCCACAGGCCCCCTCGCCTGGGCAGATCGCACGTTCGATGGCGTCGACGTCGTCACGGCTCATTCGGCCCGCTGCGCAAGCCCCGACGGCCTCGAAGGCGTCGATGATGGTGACCGTTCGCTCCGACCCGTCGCTCATCCTGGCGATTCCCGGAAGGATCGTCCCGGCATACAGGAAGACGCTCGCCAGATCGAGACGTGCAGCGGCCATCAGCATGCCCGGCAGCGACTTGTCGCAGCCGGCCAGCAGGACTGAGCCGTCTAGCCGTTCAGCCTGCATGACGGTCTCGACGGAGTCGGCGATGATCTCGCGGCTGACCAGCGAGAAGTGCATGCCCTCGTGGCCCATCGAGATGCCGTCACTGACGCTGATGGTGCCGAACTCCAGCGGGTAGCCGCCCGCGGCGTGAACGCCGTCCTTGACCGCCTTCGCGAGCCGGTCGAGGGACAGGTTGCAGGGAGTGATCTCGTTCCAGGAGCTGGCAACGCCGATCTGAGGCTTGACCCAGTCGTCGTCGCCCATTCCGACGGCACGGAGCATGCCACGGGCGGCTGCCTTCTCGAGTCCGTCGGTGACGTCGCGGCTGCGCGGCTTGATGTCGGGCTGACTGGAGGATGCGGTCGGACTCTGGGTCATGCCGGGATTCTATGACCCCGTCCACAGGCTGAAACTTCGATCTCGCTCTGCGGACGTCGCCAACGCTGGTTCAGCCTCGCGGTGAACCCCTGGCTCAGCCTCGCGGTACGACGAACTCGCGAAGGCGAGCCATCTCGGGTGACAGAGCTGCCCAGCGACCCTCGAACCCGAGAACCGCGAGGCCAGAGGTGGGGAAGCCCTGCGAAAGACGTTCCGCGGCGTCAGCGGACCCTGCGCCGTCCCGAGCGAGCGCCGTTGCCAGCACGGGGATCCCGGGGGCGTGCCCGATCATCAGGACGGTGTTGACCGAGTCCGGAACCTCCCGCAGCACGTCCATCAGGCTGGCCGCGCTGCCGTCGTAGATGCGCGTGTCAAGGCGGGCGTCCGTGACGGAAGCTCCGCCGGCACAGACCACGTCGAGGGTCTGACGTGTTCGCTCGGAGGTCGAGCACAGTGCAAGGTCGAGAACACTCGACGGGAGCACTCCCGCTTGCACCGCATCACGCAACCACTCGCCCACGGCGCGGGCGTCCTTGCGTCCCCGGGGTGCCAGCTTGCGCTCGTGATCCGGCTTGCCCGGCGCTTGCTCGGCCTTTGCATGACGCAGCAAGAGCAGGGTGCGCTCGATCGTCGGCTTCGTCATGTCACGAGCATCCCCCGGATCCAGGGATCCAGCGAGTCAACCGCCGGCGATCGACGGGAGGATGTGGATCACGGCGCCGGAGCGGACCATGAGATCCAGACCGCCACGCCGGCGTACATCCTGGCCGTCGACGAACACGTTGACGTGCCGGCGCAAGCCGCCTGTCTCATCCCTGATCCGGCCGCCGATCAGGGGTCGTGTGACGAAGGCCGTGTCCAGGATCGTCCGCAGCAAGGCTGCCTCCCCGTCGATCGGCACCACGAGCTCGCCGGCACCATCGGCCAGCTCCCGCAGTACTGCCGGCAAGATGATCTGCACGCCGTGGCTCACCCGATCACGGCAGCCCGAACGCACAGGACATCAGGCAGCTGCTCGGCGATGCGCGCGAAGCTCTCGCCCTCGTCGCCGGAGGCGTAGACCTCACCATTGCGAGTGCCGAAGTAGATCCCGGCCGGCTCATTCGTGTCCGCGGCAGCCGCGTCGCGCAGTACGCACGTGTATGACGGCGCCGGCAGTCCAGCGGAACACGTCACCCACGAGGCGCCGGCGTCCGAGGAACGTTGGACCTGCAGCTGGCCGGCGGGCGGAACCCGCTCGCTGTCGGCAGTGACGGGGATCAGCCACAGGGTGTCGCCCCTGGTCGGGTGGGCAACGACGGTGAATCCGAAGTCGGTCGGTAGTCCGTCGGCGATCGAGGTCCACGTGCCCCCGTTGTCGTCCGAGCGATAGACCCCATGGTGGTTCTGCGCGTACAGACGTGCCGGTCTGGCGCTGTCACGGGCCACTTTGTGCACGCACTGTCCGAACTCCGGCCACGGGTCGGGCTGGTAGGGCGCCTTGATGCCTTTGTTGCTGGCGCTCCACGAGTCGCCGCGGTCCACGGTGCGATAGACGCCGCCGGTGCTCATCGCCACGAGCATCTCGGCCGGGTCGGTCGGGTCGGGCAAGATGGTGTGGATTGCGGCACCGCCGAACCCGGCGCCCCACTCCGGGCGGTGCGGGTGATCCCACAGTCCCCGGAGCAGGGAGAAGGTCTCGCCCCGGTCAGCGCTGCGCCACAGCGCCTGCGGCTCGGTGCTCGCCCACACCACATCGTCGTCATGCACGTCGGGCGTGATCTGCCAGACGCGCTCAACCGCGGCACCGGTGTCGTCAGGGAAGTGGATGGCGCCCTCAGGGGTCTCGTCCCAGGACTGTCCAAGATCATCACTGCGCATGATTGTCGGGCCCCAGTGCTCCGAGCGGACCCCGACGAGCAGCCGTGGTTTCTCACGACGGGTGTCGATGCCGATGCTGGGGACCTCACGCATCAGGAAGTGCGGGCCGTCCAGCGACCAGGTGTTGCGGTCGTTGCTCCGAGCCAGCCAGAGGCCCTTGCGGGTGCCGATGGCGACGAGTGTCTGCGTCATGCCTCAGAGTCTGTCGCCGACCACCAACCGGGGGCAACGGTTATCCGGCGTGCACCACGTTCCGCAGCGGACGCTCCCCCGCAAACGCGGCAATCTGCTCCCTCAACAGGGCAACGGCCCGGGGCACAAAAGCACTGGTTATCCCGCCCACGTGCGGGCTGATGAGGACTCCGGGCGTCCGCCACAGCGGGTGGTCAGCCGGCAACGGTTCGGGGTCGGTGACGTCCAGAGCCGCCGTGATCCGACCGGTCGACGTCGCCTCGAGCAGCGCCTGGGTGTCCACGACCTTGCCCCTGGAGACGTTGACCAGCAGCGCGCCGTCGGGCATCGCCGCCAAGAAGTCCCGACCGACCAGACCGGTTGTCGCATCCGAGAGAGGCACGATCACGATGACCACGTCGTGCTCGGGCAGAAGTGATGGAAGCTCGTCCACGCCGTGCACCCAGGCCACGAGCCCGTCACCGACCCGAGCCCGCGAGGCCACCGCGGTGAGCGTCGCCTCGAACCCGCTGAGCCGGCGGGCGATCGCGACTCCGATCCCGCCATACCCGAGGATGAGCACCTTCCTGTCGGCCAGGGAACGTCGGTAGTCAGTGGGCAACCACTGCGAACGCCCTTGCGCAGCAACGAATTCGGGTATGCCGCGCAGTGAGCTCAACGTGAGCGTCACCGCAAGCTCTGCCGTCGAGGCATCGTGGACACCGGACGCATTGGCGAGCTGAACCCCCGGAGGCAGCGCAGGAATGACGTTGTCGTAGCCGGCGGTCAGCAGCTGTACCACGCGCAAACCGGGCAACCGGCCAAGCTCTTGCCACGCTGGGGACCCGACATGGGGCGCCACCACGAACGAGAGCTCGTCCCCCCGAGGCGGCTCCCCCGACAGGTCCCAGGGCACCATCTCGACACCGCCCATCGGTCCGACGTGGTCGATCCAATCACTGTTTGGAAGCGAGATCACAGGCATGCCTGGACGGTAACGGGTGAGAATGTGGCATGAAGACACGGGTCTGGGGGACAGTGCTGATCGCGGTCGCGATCGCCGCCACGGGCTGCGCCAGTGGGGAGGACCGTGCCACGTTCCCAACGGCCTCGGCGCCCCTGCAGACCACTGCCTCACCTCCGGCCTCCACCGACGCCACCCGCTCTACTTCGACAACCACCGCGCCCACACCCGCCCCGCCGGCGACGGAGACCATCGCGACCGGGTTGCCCCTGCCCTGGGGACTTGCCTTCCTCCCAGACGGCACGGCCCTCGTCACTCTGCGCGACCAGGGCGAGGTGCTGCACATCGCGGAAGGTGCCAAACCGGTCTCGGTCGGACACCCACCCGGCGTCGTTCCCGGCGGAGAAGGAGGACTTCTCGGTATCGCGATCTCCCCCGCCTTTGCGTCAGACCGGACGGTGTTCGTCTACCTCACCTCGCGCGGCGACAACCGGGTGATGCGGATGACGTTCGACGGCCTCGCCCTGATGCCGGGCCCGGTGATCGTCAAGGGAATCGCCAAGGCGGGCAACCACGACGGCGGCCGGCTGGCGTTCGGCCCGGACGGCTATCTCTACATCAGCACAGGAGATGCGGGCGCGCGCGACCCAGCACAGGACAAGACGTCATTGAGCGGCAAGATCCTGCGCGTGACACCTGACGGTGCTCCCGCGCCAGGCAATCCTTTCCCGGGGTCGCCCGTCTGGAGCCTGGGCCATCGCAACGTCCAGGGCATGGCATGGGACAAGGCCGGGAGGATGTACGCCAGCGAGTTCGGGCAGAACACGTGGGACGAGCTGAACCGCATCGAGCCGAGCCGCAACTATGGCCGGCCGATCGTCGAGGGGATCGTCCATCGATCCGGATTCGTCGACCCGATCCGTCAGTGGCCGACCGCTGACGCGTCACCCAGCGGCATCGCTGTGGGCGCCGACGGTGCCATCTACATGGCGGCCTTGCGCGGCGAGTCGCTGTGGCGCATACCGTTGGACGGCAACGGAAACGCAGGAACCCCCAAGCGCCTTCTACAAGGGAAGTACGGCCGGCTGCGCACGGTCGTGTCTGCCCCGGACGGACGGCTCTGGCTGGTCACGAGCAACGCCTTTCGCGGCACCCTCCACCCCGGTGACGACCGGATCCTCGCGCTCCGCCTACCCGTCCGGTGAGGCCTCCGGGCAGCTGAGGTTTGGCGGCGGGAGTATGGTCACCGGCCATGAGCGCAAGCCAGCTGAATGATGCACCCCACCTCGACGTTGCTGAAGACGAAACTCGCATTGCTCGAATCGCGCTGCGGTTCACGGCCTTCAGCGAGAAGTGGCTTCCGGACGCCTTCGGTTTCGTCCTCGTCGGGACGGTGATCGTCCTACTGCTCGGTCTGGCCACCGGGGAGCCGTTGCTGAAGGCGGCCCTGGACCCCGAAAAACCCAAGGCGATGGGGCTGATCGACGCCTGGGGCGCCGGATTCTGGTCGCTCATCACCTTCACCCTGCAGATGTCCATGATCATCATCGGCGGGTACGCCGTGGCAGCCTCCGCCCCTGTCGCGCGTTTCATCGCTTGGCTGGCGCTGATTCCCAAGACCCCGCGCACAGCAGTCGCGTTCGTCGCCGCCGTCTCGATGACCGCGTCGTACTTCAACTGGGCCTTCTCGCTCGTCTTCGCTGCGATCCTCGCCCGTGAGGTTGCACGCAACGTTCCGCGCGCTGACTACCGGGCGCTCGGAGCCATGGCCTTCCTTGGTCTTGGGACTGTCTGGGCTCAGGGGCTGTCCGGGTCGGCCGCTCTACAGGTGGCCAGTGCGTCCAGCAGCCCCAAGGCGGTGCAGGACGAGATCGTCAAGAACGGATATGCCAGCGGTCTGATTCCGTTGTCCCACACCATCTTCACGTGGCGGGCTCTGGTGGCAACGCTGCTGGTCTTCGTGGTAGCGGTCGTGATGGCCTGGATGTTGGCGCCCCAGGGCGAAAGGGCACGCTCTGCGGCAGACCTGGGCATCGAGCTCAAGCCTCTGGTCGGCCCTGGGTCCGCCCAGGCGGCCGGCCGCGATACGGAGGGACCACGACGCCCCGGCGACTGGCTGGAGCACTCCCCGGTCCTCACGATCGTCATCGTGGGCATCGGTGTGATCTACCTGGTGCGGCATTTCACCGGGGGAAACGCCCTGGCGTCCCTGGACCTCAACACCATCAACCTGATCCTGATCCTGCTCGCCCTTCTTCTGAACTGGCGCCCCTGGCGGATGGCCCGTGCCGTCCGCGAGGGCGCACCGGCGGTCAGTGGAGTGCTGCTGCAGTTCCCTCTCTACGGTGGCATCTTCGGGATGATCGCCTACACCGGGCTGTCCGAGCGCATCGCCGGTTGGCTCGTCCAGGCGAGCAGCCAGTTCTTCTTCCCCCCGCTGATCGCGCTCTACTCGATGGTGCTGGGTGTGTTCGTGCCCAGCGGCGGCTCCAAGTGGGTCATCGAGGCCCCCTACGTCCTCAATGCTGCCCACCAGCTGAATGTCGACGCGGGATGGATGGTCGTCGTCTACGACCTCGGCGAGGCCAGCGCGAACCTGCTGCAGCCGTTCTGGATGCTGCCGGTCCTGGCGGTCCTGGGGCTCAAGGCGCGCGACATCATGGGCTACACCTTCGCCATGTGGCTGGTCTGTTTCCCGACGGCGCTCATAGCCGTCACCTTGTTGGCGCCGCACATCGGCCGTTGACCCGTTGAGCGGTGGCTCGCAGCCCC
>PKWT01000407.1:0-7394 GCA_003132125.1 Micrococcales bacterium
GTCGATCATCGAGTCCGTCGAGGACCGGGTGAGTGCATAGCGCGCGGCGTCGACTCCCACGGCCTCGACGAGATCCTCCAGCACCACGACGGTCCCCGCTCGCTTGCTCATCCGCACCGGTTCGCCGTCCTTGATCAGGTTGACCATCTGGCCGATCAGGATCTCGAGGTTCTCGTGCGGGGTGTCGCCGAAAGCCGCGCACATGGCCATCATCCGCCCGACGTAGCCGTGATGGTCGGCGCCGAGCAGGATGAAAGCCCGGTCGAAGCCGCGCTCGCGCTTGTTCAGGTAGTAGGCGAGGTCACTGGAGATGTATGCCGGTTCGCCGTTGGACTTGATGACCACGCGATCCTTGTCGTCCCCGTAGTCGGTGGTCCGCAGCCATTTGGCGCCACTCTTCTCATACATCGCGCCCAGCTCGGTCAACCGGGCGATGGCACGGTCGACGGCGCCGGACTCGTGCAGGTCGTTCTCGTGGAAGTAGACGTCGAACTTGACGCCAAAGTCATGCAGAGACGCCTTTATCTCGGTGAACATCAGGTCGACGCCCAGCGTGCTGAACCGTTCCAGAGCCTCCGGGTCGGGCAGGTCGAGAATGCCCGGGTCTCTCGTCATCACGGCAGCAGCGATGTCGTTGATGTAGGCGCCGGCATAGCCATCCTCGGGGGCAGGATCACCTTTGGCAGCAGCCAGCAGCGACGCCGCGAAACGATCGATCTGGGCTCCATGGTCGTTGAAGTAGTACTCGCGGGTCACCTCGGCGCCCGAGAACTCGAAGATGCGCGCCAGTGCATCACCGACGGCTGCCCATCGGGTGCCCCCGAGGTGGATCGGGCCGGTCGGGTTGGCCGAGACGAACTCCACGTTGATCCGGTGGCCAGCCTCCGCGTCGCCGCGACCATAGGCCAGCCCTGCCTCGACAATCGTCCGCGCGAGCTCCCCGGCCGCCGCGGCGTCCAGCGTGATGTTGAGGAATCCCGGCCCTGCGATGTCAACCGCCTTGACGCCGATCACCGCACCCAGGCGTGCGGCGAGGGCCGCGGCAACCTGGCGGGGCGGCATACCGGCACCCTTGGCAATCTGCAGGGCGAGGTTCGTCGACCAGTCGCCGTGATCGCGATTCCGGGTCCGCTCGATGCGCACCTCGTCGGGCACGTCCACGGCAAGCTCACCGGCAGCGACGGCGTCGACGAGGGCGGTGCGGATCGCGAGGACGAGCAGTTCAGGGGTCACCCCCACGATTCTAGGGGCGCCCTCGTGGTGGACCCGGACCCGTCTCACCATGGGTTGCCCGGTTAGCTTCGCGGCGGAACTTGAGTTGTCCCTAGACTTGAACGTGCCAGTGTGCCGAGCTTCTGCCACAGCTCAAGGAGGTGCGGATGACTGCGGTGAAGATCCTTGTCGTGATCGAGGACGACCCTGACGTTCGGTTCCTCATCGAGACGATCTTCTCGATGGATGACCGTTTCTCCGTCGCTGGTCCGGCCGCCAGCGCCGAGGTGGCCCTCGAGATGGCGCGAACGACGGAGCTGGGGATCATCGTGCTCGACCACGGACTGGCCGGAGCCCTGACCGGTATGGAAGCGGCGCCACGGCTCAAAGAGGTGGCTCCGAACGCCAAGATCATCCTCTTCACAACCCATGCGGAGCTCCGTCAAGTCGCTGCCGACGAGCCCGCGATCGACGCGTTCCTCCTCAAGACCGACTCAGCCAAGTTACTGGCCCTGGCTCAGGAACTGACTGGAATGGGCGTGCGGCCAGCCTGATCACGACCGTCCTGAGTCCTGATCACGACCGTCCTGAGCTCAGACGCGGCCGCCCATGGCCAGGACCGCGATAAGCGCCAGCAACTCGTCCGGGTCGAACGGCTTTGCCACGAAAGCGTCGACCTCGGACTGCTCGGCCTGCGCGCGGTGATGTGACTGCACGGACGCCGTGACCATGACGATGGGGATGTGCTCAAGCCTGGGGTCGGAGCGGATCATCGACACGGTCCACCAACCGTCGCGCCGCGGCATGAGCGCGTCCACGGTGATGACGTCTGGGAGCGGTTGGGTCGGGTCCTCAAGGATCCCCAGGGCTTCCTGCCCATCGGCGGCCTCGACCACCTCATAGCCCTCGAGCTCGAGGTTGACCCTGATGAGCTGACGGATCTGCGCTGTGTCGTCGCAGACGAGGATGCGCCCGCTGCCGCCGTTGCTTGGATCGACCGGCATACGGTCACCCTCGGTCGCACGGTCACCCTCGGTCGCGCGGGCCCATTCCATGATTGCCACCCTAGGCTGCTAGCCTCAGCGGCGCGTCAACCCGGTAGACAGTGGTGAAGATCTAGACTGGGCCACTCAACCGGGACCCTTCAACCGGGCCTTTGGCCCCCGTAGCTCAGGGGATAGAGCGCCGCCCTCCGGAGGCGGAAGCGCAGGTTCGAATCCTGCCGGGGGCGCCATCAAGAAGTGACGGCTTGACCGGTTTCCTCACCGTTCAACCTCCTCCGCCACGAGACCTGCAACCGGACAGACAAAGGCAAGCCCTCACCAGACTCTAGCGACACCTTTCGGCGTAGAATTGTTTGTCAGAATGCGAGAATCTCAAGCCAGTTTCGAGTTATCTGGCCACAGCTCGAAAAGGAGCCAGATGCCGGAGCAGACGATGTTCGAAGGCTTGCTGGAGGCTATGCCTGACGCTTTGATCGGGGTCGACCCGTCGGGCGCGATTCGGTTTGTCAATCATCAGGCGGAGCTGTTGTTCGGCTACGACCGCGCCGAACTCGTTGGTCAACCTCTCGAGATGCTGGTGCCGGAAAGTCTCCGCACGGTCCATGTGGCGCAGCGACAGAGCTATTTCCAAGCCCCGCTGACCCGGTCCTTGGGAACCAGTCTGGATCTGACCGGTCGGCACCGGGACGGCACCGAGATCCCGGTGGACATCAGCTTGTCCCACCTCGACACGGTGGACGGCTCGGTGGTGATCGCGTCGGTGCGAGACATGAGCGAACACAAGAAGGTAGAAGCGGGTCGCCTCCGGGCCGAGCGGATGTCGGCAGTCGTCGAGTTCAGTGGGGAAGCCATCCTCAGCAGCACGCTGGACGGCATCGTTACGAGTTTCAACCGGGCCGCCGAGAAAGTGTTCGGCTACACGGAGGATGAGATCGTCGGCACGTCCCGCAGCATCCTGAGCCCCAAGGAACGAGCCGACGAGCCAAGCGCCGTCCTGGCAACGATCAGGACCGGCCAGCCTGTCTTGGACTTTGAGACCATCCGTGTCCGCAAGGACGGAACAGCGTTCCCCGTCTCGTTGACGGTGTCACCAATCTTCGATCACGACGGCACAGTCGTCGGCGCATCCACGATCGCTCGCGACATCACCAGCCAGAAACAGGCGTTCGACGCCGCCCAGCGCATGGCAGCGATCATCGAGAACTCGGACGATGCCATCATCGGCAAGACACTCGACGGCGTCGTTACCAGCTGGAACCCGGCCGCCGAGAGGATGTTCGGTTACTCCAGAAGCGAGATCCTCGGCAAGCACCTCGGCCTCCTGAGCCCAGAAGATCGGCCCCACGAGACGACGGCCATCCTGGCCAAGATCAGCGCGGGACAGGCCGTCGAGCGGCTCGAGACCACGCGCCGCCGAGAGGATGGAACGACGATCCCCGTCTCGCTCACGGTCTCGCCGATCCACGACTCGAACGGCTCTGTCATCGGTGCGTCCACGATCGTCCGGGACGTGACCGCACAGCGACAGGCGTTCGAGGCCGCCCGGTCGATGATCGAGTCGAGCCTGGACTCGTTGGTCTCGATCAGCCCCCAAGGCAAGATCACCGACGTCAACGAAGCCACCATCAAGGTCACCGGCGTCCCCCGCGAGGAGTTGATCGGCACAGCCTTCTCCGACTACTTCACCGAACCGGAGAAAGCCAACGAGATCTACCAACGCGTGTTCGCCGAGGGGATGGCGGTGGACTACCCGCTGACGATGCGGCACCGTGACGGCGCACTCACCGATGTCCTGTACAACGCCGCCGTCCAACGCGACGCCAGCGGCCACGTGCTCGGCGTGTTCGCCGCCGCCCGCGACGTGACCAGAAAGAGGCAGGCCCTCGAGGCCGCCCGGTCGATGATCGAGTCGAGCCTGGACTCGTTGGTCTCGATCAGCCCCGAAGGCCTGATCACCGACGTCAACGAGGCCACGGTCAAGGTCACCGGCGTCCCCCGCGAGGAGTTGATCGGCACAGCCTTCTCCGGCTACTTCACCGAACCCAACAAGGCCAACGAGATCTACCAGCGGGTCTTCGCCGGGGGGGTGACCGTGGACCACCCACTGACCATGCGCCACCGGGACGGGAAGGTCACCGACATCCTGTATAGCGCCTCGGTCCAACGCGACACCGCCGGCAACGTTCTCGGCGTCTTCGCCGCCGCCCGCGACGTAACCGAACAGAAGCAGGCACAGGAAGCACGAATCGCCCAGCAGGCCAAGGAACTGGACCGGTTGGCGGAGCTGGAGCGGTTCCAGCGGCTGACAGTTGGGCGCGAGCTCAAGATGATCGAGCTGAAGAAAGAGATCGAGAGTCTCAGACGACTCGTCCAGATGAACGGAGGCAACTCTGGTGACCAGCGCTGAGACGCAGGTGACTCCAGGCCACGGCGCGGTCGAGGCCACGGCTGCGACCTCCACCGGCGCAATCCTCGACAACGTCGATGGAACCGGGGACGAGCGACCCACTGAAGCCGACAGCCAGCGCGCCCTCATGAACATCCTTGAGGACATCGACTCCGACCGGATCCGACTCGAAGCCACACAAAGCGCCATCCTCAACATCCTGGACGACTTCGACGCCGAAAGGCGCAAGGTCGAGGAGGCCAACCTTGATCTGCAAACGGTCAACGAGGCCATGCGTAGTTTCGTCGCGGTCGCTGCGCACGACCTACGCTCGCCGCTCGCGTCGATCGTCGGTTTTTCAGCCCTCCTCAACGAGAGCTGGGAAACACTCACCGATGAGAACCGGCGCAAGTTCGTCGCCACCATCGACCGTCAGTCCCAGAACCTCTCCAGACTCGTCGATGACCTGCTCACGCTGTCGAGCGTCGAGGGCGGCTCGATGAACGCGCGACCCGAGGCGATCCTCTTGGAGGAAGACATCTTGCGACGCCTCGGTCTCGGCCCCGCTGAAGCAGGGAACGTGTCGGTTTCCTGTTCGCCGGATCTGGTGGTTTGGATCGACCCGGATCACTTGGGACGCATTCTGGACAACTACGTTCAGAACGCCCTCAAGTACGGCGAGCCACCCGTGCAGATCACAGCGGAACGGCGCGACGGCATGGTCGAGGTGCGGGTTATCGATCGTGGGCTCGGCGTGCCACCAGAGTTCGTGCCGCGGCTGTTCGGCAAGTTCGCCCGGGCCACCAGCCCGAAGACGGCTGCGCAGAAGGGCACCGGCCTCGGTCTATCAATCGCGCGTGCCCTGGCCGAGCTCAACGGCGGCGAGACGTTCTACGAGCCGAACGTCCCCAACGGCTCGTGCTTCGTCGTCCGCCTGCCCACTGCAGCCGTGCCACTGCCATGAGAGTCCTCGTTGTCGTCGAGGATGACCCCGATGTCCAGTTTCTTATCGAAATCGTCTTCTCCGAAGATGACCGCTTCTCTGTTCCTGTCGTGGCCGCCAGCGCCGAGGATGCACTCGAGGTGGCGCGGACGACCGAGCCGGGAATCATCGTGCTCGACCACGGATTGGCTGGAGCACTGACGGGCCTGGAGGCCGCTCCGCGACTCAAGGACGTGGCCCCCAACGCCAAGATCATCCTCTTCACAGCACATGCCGAGCTCCGCCACTTCGCTGCCGACGAGCCCGCCATCGATGCGTTCCTGCTCAAGACTGATATCTCGCAGCTCCTGCCCTTGGCTCAGCGGCTGACCGGCCTCGGCCCGCGAACCGACTGACGTCGCCCTTCGTCGCGAGGCGCGAGAACAATCAGGATTCGGCGGGCAGCGCGGCGCGGACCGTGTCGAGGAGCTCGGCAGCCGTGAACGGTTTCTTCAGGTAGGCCACGCAACCGGCTTCGATGGCGTCGGGGCCAAACTGCTCCGCCGAGTAGCCGGACAACGCGATGATCGGAGCGGCGGTGCTGCCGAGCTCACGCAACAGGTCAAGACCGTCGATGTCGGGAAGGCGCAGGTCCAGCAGGATCAGGTCGGCGCTGGACCAGAGCGGCGCAGCCTCGGCCCCCGTGGCGGCCTCAAGGAACGTGTACGGCTCGCTGCCCAGTGACAGACGTAGCAGTAGTCTCAGGTCTTCCTCGTCCTCGACGATCAAGATGGTCGTCATCAGTCCGCCGAGAATCGAAGGGTGAACAGGGAGCCGTGCGGCTCCGCTCGGCGGTAGGAGATCGCGCCACCGAACGCCTCCATCAACCGGTGGACGACGGCAAGCCCGAGACCTGACCCTTGACCGGCGACCCGGCGCTTTGCGAAAGGCGCAAAGAGGTCTGGAAGGTACTCGTTGGGGACGCCGGGGCCGTCGTCGCGCACCTCCACGATCACCTCGTCAGCCCTTCGGCTCGCCGTCACGGAGACGTTCGGGCCGCCGTGGACCTGCGCATTGGCGAGCAGGTGGACGAAGGCACGCTCGAGCTCGATCGGCTCAGCCAGCACGGCGATGTCGGCGGCAATGTCGATAGTGAGCGTGGCATCTTTCGCGGGCGGTGATGCGGCGGCTGCCCTGCGGACCGTGTCCGCCAGAGGGACGGGTCCGAGCAACATCGAGAGTCCGAGCATGACCGACGGCGCGTCTTTGTCCAGGGCGACCAGGTCGAAGAGGTTGATCGAAAGATCGTGCAGTCGCTTGGACTGACGGATGAGCGCGCCCATGGCCAGCTCGCGGTTCGCGACCGAGAGGGTGCTGTCCGCGAGGACGTGTGCGGATTGAAGGATCACCGCAGCCGGGGTGCCCAGCGCGTGCGCCGCGTTGCCGATGAACTCCCTGAGGAACTGATCGGAGTGCCTGCGCTCCGTGATGTCGATGGCGAGGCCGAAGCAGCTCTGGGGTTCGCCGTTCTCGTCGACGATGACGCGGCCCAGCGAGTGGAGCCACCGGACGTCTCCATCGGGCCGCACGAGACGGGCGTCAAGCACCCAGGAGCCCCTCTCGGCGATGGCCCTCTGAACTGCCTCCGCGACCATGTCCCGGTCGTCGGGGTGGTAGAGGCTGATAACGGCATCGTAGGTCGGCTCGAGCGTTCCGGGTTCGACGCCACGGATCCGGTAGAACTCGTCGGACCATGTCACGACGTCAGCGGAGATGTCCCACTCCCAGCTCCCGAAATGGGCGAGCCGCTGGATCTCGGCGAACTGGCGCTCGACCTGGTGGAGGCGAGCCTGCGTGTCAGCCTCAGTGT
>PKWT01000407.1:7470-17091 GCA_003132125.1 Micrococcales bacterium
CGTTCGGGTCAGCGCTGACTTGCGTCCGTGACCTCGCCAACCAGCTCCTCCAGCACGTCTTCGAGGAACACCACGCCGGTCACTGCGCCCTCACGGTCCACGACACGGGCCAGGTGGGCGCCGGTGAGCTGCATGGTTGCCAGAACGTCCTCGACCTCATCATCGGACTGGACCGTGGCCAGACGCCGCACCCGTTTGATCGGCACCGGCTGGCTGTGTTGGGCGTCATCGGCATACAGGATGTCCTTGAGGTGGAGGTAGCCGGCGACCTCGCCGGTTGCATCGGTGATCGCAAAACGGGAGAACCCTCGTTTGGCCACCAGCCGCTCGACATCGTCCGGAGTGGCGCCCAGCGGAAGGGTGACCAGCTCGTGCAGCGGCACCGCCACGTCGGCGGCCACCCGGTCGCTGAACTCCAGCACACGGCGCGCCATACCGTGTCGATCAGCCTCGATCAAACCCTTGCGGTGGCTCTCCGCGACGATGAACTGGACCTCCTTGGCGGTGAAGGCCGACGTCAGCTCGTCCTTGGGCTCGATGCCCAGAGCCCGGACCATCGCCTTCGCCAACCCCTCCATCAGCCGAATCACCGGGCGCAGCACCGTGGTGATGAACAGCAGCGAGGGCGCCAGCACCAGGGCTGCCCTCTCCGGGCCGGCGATGGCGAGGTTCTTGGGCACCATCTCGCCGACGACGACGTGCAGATAAACCACGATCAACAGTGCCAGCGCCAACGAGATCGGGCGGCCGAACGCGTCCGAGAGGCCGAGAGCGCGAAGCGGAGGCCTGATCATCTCGTGCAGTGCCTCCTCGGCCACAGCGCCCAGGCCGACCGAGCTGATCGTGATCCCCAGCTGAGCAGTGGCGAGCAAGGACGCCACCTGCTCGAGCGCCTTGAGGCTGACCTCGGCGCGTCTGCTCCCGGCGGCGGCCAGCGGCTCGAGTCGCGAGCGCCTGGCGGTCATCACGGAGAACTCGGCGCCGACGAAGAACGCGTTGGACAGCAGCAGGAACAGCGAGAGCCACAGTGCGAGGGAGTGACTCATGCGGTCTCACCGCCGAACGTCGGAGGTGCCGGCAGGATCTCGGCGGCACCCTCGGACTCGTCCTCGAGCGGGGTGAACCGCAGCCGGTCGACACGACGGCCGTCCATGGCGTCGACGCGCATGGACCAGCCAGGCACCAACGCCTCGTCGCCGATGACGGGCACGCGCCCCAGGCATGCCATCACATAGCCGCCGATCGTCTCGTATGCCGGCCCGTCCGGGACCGGCGCGCCCAGCCGGTCGCGCACCTCGTCGGGTCTCCAGAGACCGGGCACCGTCCAGGAACCGTCGGTACTGATCCGTCCGGTGGTGCGGGCGCGATCGTGCTCGTCGCTGACCTCGCCGACGATCTCCTCGATGACGTCCTCGAGGGTCACGACGCCCGAGGTGCCGCCGTACTCGTCCACGACGATCGCCATCTGATGACCGGCGCCGCGCAACATCAGCAGCAGCGGGTCAAGTCGGATCGACTCGGGCACGACGAGGGCGTCGACCATCAGCGCGGACACCGGCACGTCCTCGCGACGTTCGTGCGGAACGGCGATGGCGCGCTTGACGTGGACCAGACCGTCAACGTCGTCCCAGTCCTCGCCGATGACGGGGAACCGCGAGTGACCAGTCTCTCGAGCCAGCCTCACAACTTCTTCGGCTGAGGCGGTCCGCTCGATCGCCATGCAGTGAACGCGAGGCGTCATGACGTCGGCGGCGGTGCGATCACCGAAGTGCAGTGAACGGGTGACCAGCCGCGCGGTGCCTTGGTCGAGAGTGCCCACTGCGGCGGAGCGGCGGATCAGCCACGCCAGCTCCTGAGGGGTTCGGGCGCCTGACAGCTCTTCCTGCGGGGTGATGCCAAAAAACCTGAGCACCAGGTTCGCCGAGCCGTTGAGCACGATGATGAGCGGCTTGGTGGCCAAGGAGAAGACACGCACGGGCAGCGCGACGACCTTGGCTGTCCGAAGCGGCGCCGAGATGCCAAGGAACTGCGGTAGCAGCTCACCGAACGCCATCGAGAAGAGCGTGGCAAGGAGCAGGGCCACAGCCGTCGCGGAGGGCTCGACCGCCGACGCCGGGACACCCGCGGCACTCAGGGGTGTGCGCAACAGCTTGCCGACCGAGGGCTGGGCCAGATAGCCGAGAAGCAGGGTGGTCAGGGTGATCCCGACCTGGGAGGCGGAGAGCTGGGTCGAGAGCTGGGTCAGGGATGTCAGAACCGGTTTGGCAGCTGCGTCCCCCTGCGCGATGGCCTTCTGGACGGTCGTCTTGTCCAAGGCCACGAAAGAAAACTCCGCGGCGACGAAGACGGCGGTCCCGATGGTCAACCCGACGCCGGCAAGGACCAGCAACCACTCCGTCATAGTCCATCCATCCTAAAGGCTGAGAGATCGCTGAGACTTGCAGACCCTTCTTGTGCCCTTGCGACGTGTAGGTGGTTGGGTATGAGCTTGACATCCTCCGGGCCATGGATGACCGGGATTCCAACTGCTATGCGACCTTGGGAGGCCGCACATGTTGAGGTTCACGCTTCACAGACCGAGCCAAAACTCTGCGGTCTCCACGTGCTGTCACGACATGTCCTGCCGCGATGTTTCTTGCCGCGTTCACGTCGGCGTTCGCCCTATGCCCGCAAGCCACGCACACGAAGGTCGCTTGGCTCTTGCGACTCTGCGATGCGATGTGCTTGCAGGCGTTACAGGTCTGCGACGTGTACGCAGCTTTGACCTTCTCGACCCGGCCGGGAGCCTTCTGCTCCAGCCGGGTNNGGTTCCCCGCGCGGTGCGGGTCATGGCCTTGATGTTGAGGTTCTCGACCCGGATCACGTCGAAACCGGTGGCGAGGTCGGTGCTGGTCTTCTCAACCCAGTCTTTGCGCCGGTCAACTTCCTTGGCTTTCAACCGGCCGATCAGGGTCTTGGCTTTCCTGCGGCGGTTCGACCCGCGCCGGGCGCGCGCGAGTCGGCGTTGGAGCCGCAGGAGCCGCTCGGCTTCTTTCGGGCTCAACCCTGCAAGGCTGGTCATCTCCCCGGTGGACAGCGCCACCGCGACGCTGACACCACGATCCACACCGACGACGCCGCCGGTGCCCGGCGCAAGGATCGGTTCGGGAACCACAGCGAACGCGATATGCCAACGACCCGCCCGGTCACGGGTAATGCGGTACGACCTCCAGTCCGCCAGGTCGCGGCTGCGTTTGAACCAAACCCAACCGACCTTCGGGACCAGCACACTCGAGCGTGCCCGGTTGTCGCGGCGGACCCGCAACGCCTGCGGTCCCACGATCCGCAAACCCTCATGCTCGCCGGCTTTACGCCACGTCGGGCGACGATGGGTTCCGGCGAAGAACCGTTGCCACGCCTGGTCAAGGTCCCGCAACGCCTGCTGCTGGACGGTCTGCGACCCGCAGGCAAGCCACGGCTCCGCAGTCCGGGCGGCAGTCAACTGCGCGGCTTGGGCGTTGAATCCCGGAGTGGGTCCTTTCCAACGCGCCCACATCAGCCGCTGCTCGAGGCCGAGGTTCCACACGTACCGGGCGTGGCCGCACTGCCCCAACAGGAGCACCTCCTGTGCGGCGCTCGGGTACAGGCGGAACCTCATGGCACACAACGTAACTCCGGCCTCCGACACCCAGACAGGAACCGGGCCCCAATACTCGGCGAGGCGTGTTCGACACGGAGATGCTCACCCTGTGCGAACAAGTCATGGCGTAGGTGTGTGCGGGCTTCGACGCAACCCTGGCTGACAACGGAGAGGAAGACCATGTCCACCTGCTCGTGCAGTACCCGCCGAAGGTGGCGCTCTCCCACCTGGTCAACTCACTCAAAGGCGTCTCATCCAGGCGGTTGCGGCAGGACTTCGTCGGCAAGCTCAACATGGCTGCGATGCGCGAACGGTTCTGGTCCCCGTCATACTTCGCTGAATCATGCGGTGGCGCACCACTGTCCACCGTCAAGGACTACATCACCAACCAGAAACGACCAGACCAGGCAGGGCTTCCTCCCTGCCCCCAAGGACAGGGTTTCCACCCCCAACCACCTGATGAGAACGCCCTGGAGGCGACATGTCTGATCCGGCGAAGCATGGGACACGCATCGAAGTGCGCAACCTGACCAAGAAGTTCGGACGCCTCACAGCCGTCGACGACCTCAGCTTTTCCGTCGAGCCCGGCCGGATCACCGGCTTCCTGGGACCGAACGGAGCCGGTAAGACCACCACGTTGCGCATGTTGTTGGGACTGGTCCGACCAACCCACGGCACCGCAACGATCGGAGGCGAGCGCTACAGCGAGATCAGCACCCCCCAGCGTGTCGTCGGATCGGCGCTCGAAGCCACCAACTTCCACCCCGGCCGGTCGGGACGCAACCACCTGCGGGTCCTGGCGGACACGACCGGCGTGGACACCAAGCGGGTCGACGAGATGCTCGAGCTCGTCGGCATCCCGGCAGCGGCGCGTCAACGTGCAGGCGGCTACTCCATGGGCATGCGTCAGCGTCTGGCCCTGGCGGCTGCGATGCTCGGCGACCCCCAGGTGCTCCTGCTCGACGAACCAGCGAATGGCCTTGACCCTGAAGGCATTCGGTGGCTGCGGATGTTCTTGCGCCACCTGAGCAGCCAGGGCAAGACGATCCTCATCTCGAGCCACATGCTCGCCGAGGTCGAGCAGACCGTCGACGACGTCGTCATCATCGCCAACGGGCGGCTCATCCAACAGGGGTCGGTGGCGGATCTGCACGGCGAGAAGCGCTCCATCGTTCGCACCACCAGCGCCCCCGCGCTGGTCAGCGCCCTCATCGCCGCGGGCATCAAGGCCCAAGCCACGGATGCGACGATGCTCGAGGCGATCGGCGATGACATGGCCCGAGTGGGCGACATCGCACTCGCTGCCGGCCTGCCGATCCACGAGCTTCGACCGAACCAGACCGATCTGGAGGCTCTGTTCTTCGAGCTGACCGAAAGCCCGGAGAACCGCAACCGCAACCTTGCAGGGAGTGCAGGGAGCGGCGCCATGCCCGGGGAACACGCCCCAGCGACCAGCCCGGCCGCCCCAAACGAAGGAGCAACGCCGTGATGGCTGGCGCAGTCAAGGCAGAGTTCCGCAAGTTCTTCAGCACCCGGATGTGGTGGGGCATGGCGATCGGAGTCTTTCTGGCCGGCGCGCTGTTCGCGGTCCTCTTCGCGCTGGTGGTGGCCGGCTCGCGACAACAAGGGGGCCCTGGCGGGGGCGGGCCGCGGTTGCCCGGCCTCGACAACACCGAGATGGTCTCGACCGTCTACACCGCAGGGCTGAGCATCGCCTACCTGCTCACCCTGGTCGTCGGGGTCATGTCGATCGGCTCGGAGTACCGCCACAAGACGGTCACCAGCACCTTCCTGTCCACCCCGAAGCGAGTCCGGGTCATGGTCGCCAAGGTGACCTCCCTGCTGGGCATCGGCGTGTTCTACGGGCTGGTGTTCCTGGTCGGCTCCGTGGGCGTCGGTGGGGCGGCCATCGCGATGAAGGGTTTCTCGCCCTTCCCTGAAGTCGGCCCGATCGCGCGCGCCCTCGCGTTGAGCCTGCTCGTCCTCGGACTCTGGTCGCTGCTCGGGCTCGGCGCCGGCATCCTGATCCCGAACCAGGTCGCCGCGATCCTGATCGCCGTTGGCGCGGCCTTTATCGTCGAGCCACTCGCAGGCTTCCTGTTGAGCCTCGTCAGCTGGGGCGAGAAGGTCGTCCCCTACATGCCGAGTCAGGCGACGGCGGCGATGGTCGGGCAGATCAACACCAGCGCCACGGTCAAACCGTTGTCGTGGTGGGCCGGCGCGCTGGTTCTGGTGGCCTATGCCGCAGTCCTGGCCGGCATCGGCTCCATCCTGACTGTCCGCCGCGACGTGACCTAACACCGCCCCAGCCGTCAGCACCGCGCCANNCACCGCGTCCACATGGCGGCGTACGCAGACACGTCTGAAGCGCGCCGTTAGGGTGAAGACCAACGTCTTGTTCTGACATCACGTTTGTGTCCTGACACCGTCGACGCTACGAAAGAGGCGTATTCGCCGTGCCCGCTCAACCCCCCCCGAACGACCCCCTGGCGATATTCGGACCGAACGAGTGGCTCGTCGACGAGCTGTACCACCAGTTCCTGAAGGATAAGAGCTCGGTGGACGAGGCATGGTGGGAGTTCTTCGCCGGCTACCAGCCCAGGGACCTCGGGATCGGCACCGGTGAGCCCAAAAGCCCCACCCTGAGCCCGGCTCCGAGCCCGCCTTCGCCCTCGACTTCAGCGTCACCGTCACCGTCGCCGACACCTTCAGCGCTGCCGTCAACTTCAGCGCCGTCGATCGAGTCGCGCATGTCGCGAGATGTCCCTGCGATCACGCCCACGGGCCCGGTCAGCCAGGACACGCTCACGCCATTGCGCGGCGCCGCCGCCCGCACGGTGGTCAACATGGCGTCGAGCCTGACGGTGCCGACCGCGACGAGCGTGCGTACGATCCCGGCCAAGCTCCTCATCGACAACCGGGTGGTCATCAACAACCACCTCGCCCGCAGCCGTGGGGGCAAGGTCAGCTTCACCCACCTGATCGGTTACGCGATCGTCAAGGCCGTGGCCCTGATGCCGCAGATGAACTGCGGCTTCGGAGAGCGTGATGGCAAGCCGGTCCTGATCACGCCGGCCCACGTCAACCTCGGCCTGGCCATCGACATCGTCAAGCCCGACGGCACCCGCGCACTCCTCGTGCCCAGCATCAAGTCGACCGAAGCCATGGACTTCACGCACTTCTGGACGGCATACGAGGACATCGTCCGCAAGGCGCGCAACAACAAGCTCACCGTCGAGGACTTCCAGGGCACCACGCTGAGCCTGACCAACCCCGGCACGATCGGGACGGTCCACTCTGTTCCGCGGCTGATGTCCGGGCAGGGAGCCATCATCGGCGTCGGCGCGCTGGAGTACCCGGCCGAGTGGCAGGGCGCGAGCCAGGAGACGTTGAACCGCAACGCCGTCAGCAAGATCATCACGATCACCTCGACCTATGACCACCGCATCATCCAGGGCGCGCAGTCTGGCGAGTTCCTGAAGATCCTGCACGGGTTGCTTCTGGGCGAGAGCGGCTTCTACGACGAGATCTTCGAGGCGCTACGCATCCCCTACGAGCCGGTCCGCTGGGTTCAGGACATCTCGGCCAGCCACACCGACGACGTCAACAAGACGGCTCGTGTGGTGGAGCTCATCCACGCCTACCGTGTGCGCGGCCACCTCATGGCCGACACCGACCCGCTGGAGTACCGCCAGCGCCGTCACCCCGACCTCGACCTCACCACGCACGATCTGACGCTGTGGGACCTCGATCGCGACTTCGCCACCGGTGGGTTCGGCGGGGCCCCGATGCTCAGCCTGCGCACCATTCTTGGCATCCTGCGCGACTGCTACTGCCGCACCGTCGGCGTCGAGTACATGCACATCCAGGACCCGGACCAGCGCCAATGGATCCAGGACAGGATCGAGCGGACGTACGCCAAGACCTCAGCCGACGAGCAGCTGCACATCCTGCGGCGGCTCAACGCGGCCGAGGCGTTCGAGACGTTCTTGCAGACCAAGTACGTCGGGCAGAAGCGATTCAGCCTCGAGGGTGGCGAGTCGGTGATCGCGCTGCTGGACCGGATCCTGTGCAGCGCTGCTGCCGACAGCATGGACGAGGTCTGCATCGGTATGCCGCACCGTGGCCGGCTCAACGTGCTCGCCAACATCGCCGGCAAGTCCTATGGCCAGATCTTCCGAGAGTTCGAGGGCACCCAGGACCCCAAGTCGGTCCAGGGCTCGGGCGACGTGAAGTACCACCTCGGCACCGAGGGCGAGTTTGTGTCCGAGGACGGTGCCAGGACCAAGGTCTACCTCGCCGCCAACCCCTCGCACCTCGAGGCGGTCAACCCCGTTCTCGAGGGCATCGTCCGCGCCAAGCAGGACCGGCTCGATCTGGCCGGCACCGCGTTCACCGTCCTGCCGGTCCTGCTTCACGGCGACGCCGCGTTCGCGGGTCAGGGTGTCGTGGCCGAGACGCTCAACCTCTCGCAGCTGCGCGGCTATCGCACGGGCGGCACGATCCATGTCGTCATCAACAACCAGGTCGGCTTCACCACAGCGCCGTCCTCGTCGCGCTCCTCTGTCTATTCCACCGACGTGGCGCGGATGATCCAGGCGCCGATCTTCCACGTCAACGGGGACGACCCCGAGGCATGCGTACGCGTCGCAGAGCTGGCCTACGACTTCCGACAGGAGTTCAACAAGGACGTCGTCATCGACATGGTCTGCTACCGCCGCCGCGGCCACAACGAGGGCGACGACCCCTCGATGACCCAGCCATTGATGTACAAGCTGATCGAGGCCAAGCGCTCGGTCCGCAAGCTCTACACCGAGTCCCTGATCGGTCGGGGCGACATCTCCATCGAAGAGGCCGAGGCGGCGCTGCGCGACTACCAGCAGCAGCTCGAGCGAGTGTTCGTCGAGACCAAGGAAGCCACCTCGAGCACGCACGACGCGGCATACGGCACCCATGCCGGCGAAGTGCCCGGCACGGATACCGAGGGCCACGGCGGGCTCGAACGCCCCGCCGCGCAGGAGGCCGACGAACAGGCACCGCATCCCGCCACCGGCACCGCGATCACGGCCGAGGACATGCTGCACATCGGCAACGCCTTCGTGAGCAGCCCCGCGAGCTTCACCCTCCACCCCAAGCTGGCGCAGCTCATGGAGCGGCGGGCCGCGATGGCCCGCGAGGGCGGGATCGACTGGGCCATGGGCGAGCTGCTCGCCTTCGGCTCGCTGCTCAAGGAGGGCGTGCCCGTCCGTCTGTCGGGCCAGGACTCGCGTCGAGGCACCTTCGTGCAACGTCACGCGGTCCTCATCGACAAGGTGACGGCCGAGGAGTGGACCCCGCTGCTCTACCTCGGCGAGGGCCAGGCCCGGTTCTGGATCTACGACTCGATGCTGTCCGAGTTCGCGGCGATGGGCTTCGAGTACGGCTACTCCGTCGAACGGCCCGACGCTCTGGTCCTGTGGGAGGCGCAGTTCGGCGACTTCCTCAACGGCGCGCAGACCATCATCGACGAGTTCATCTCCTCCTCGGAGCAGAAGTGGGGCCAGCGCTCGTCCGTCGTGCTGCTGCTCCCCCACGGCTACGAGGGACAGGGCCCGGACCATTCCTCGGCCCGCATCGAGCGCTTCCTGCAGCTGTGCGCCGAGGACAACATGACGGTGGCCTATCCCTCGACGCCCGCGTCGTACTTCCACCTGTTGCGTCGTCAGGCNNCTCAAGGCTGCAGCCTCGTCGGTCCAGGACTTCATCTCGGGAACGTTCGAGCCGGTGCTTCCCGACACCAAGAACCTTGACGCGCAGGGTGTGACCCGGGTGCTTCTGGCTTCCGGCAAAGTCATCCACGACCTCGAGGCCGAACGCACCAGACGCACCGACGGCACCGACGGCACGACGGCAATTCTTCGGGTCGAACAGCTCGCCCCGGTGCCGGCCCACGAGATCGCCCACGCGCTCTCGCTCTACCCTGAAGCCGAGATCATGTGGGTCCAGGACGAGCCGGCCAACCA
>PKWT01000148.1:0-10303 GCA_003132125.1 Micrococcales bacterium
CCGTGCACCTTCAGGTGCGCCAGTAGGTCCATCGGCGCCCCGGTGGGGGAGAGAACCCGGGGAAGCTGGGGACCGCCGGTGTAGGACCGGTCGGTGGAGCTCTCTCGGATAGTGGCAGTCATCGGAGGCTCCCTGTCCTGTCCGCACGGACGAGCTGCTGCGGTACGCGGTGCGAGCGGGGCACGGTCGTGAATGCGTCGTTGACGCGGTAACCGATGGCGGTGGCGACCCCAAACACCGATGTCATGGTGAGCGCGAGCAGCCAGCCGGATTGGAGGTCCTTGCTCGCACCCATGCTGTGGACGACAGCCACCGGGTAGGAGGCATACGAGAGCCAGTGGACGGACCGCCATACGGCAGGCGCAAGGCGGTCGCGGAGCAGGCTGGTGACGATGACCGCGACCGTCAGGTCGAGGGCGACCGTGCCGAGTCCGATCCAGAACCGCTCGTACCCTGACGTGAAGGGCACAATCGTTGAGAGCAAAGGGATGTGGACGTATCCGTCGGCTAACGCAGTGACGATGTGCATGCCGAGGAAGGCCACCGTCAGCAGCGACAGGTTGCGGTGCAGTCCGGTCACGACGAATCGGGGGAGCCCCGGAAGACGGCCCTGTCGGTTGACCATGATCCCGAGGAGCGCGACGACGGAGAACAGGATGAGAGATACCACACCAGTGGCTCGGCTGGCGTACCAGAGGGCGGTTCCTGCGATCATGACGAAACCTCCGCAGGCCAGCCGGCGATCGTCGTCACCGAGCCATCAACCGTGACGAGCCGAGCCGGCAGCCCCAGCTTGGCCAACCAGCCGGCGGCGCGATGTCCGCGGATGATCGCCGCGGTGCTGGCGATGTTGGCGTCCAGGGCTGAGCCGGCAGCGACAGAGACCGTGCGCCAGATGCTGTCGGCCGGACGCCCGGTCCTCGGGTCGAGGATGTGATGCATGATGTCGCCGCCGCGCTGCCACCTGCGGGCGGTGGTGCTGGACGTGGCGAGCCCACCCTTGGTGATGGCGATGATGCCAGAAGGCCCCGCGCTGGGTGTGTGTGGATCGCCGGTGACGTCCTGGACCCGGATCGACCATCCGCCACGTGGTGCCTCACCGGCAACGGCGATGTCGCCGCCGAGGCTGACAAGTACGCCGCAGCTCAGTGCTTCGGCGATCCGTTCGGCCGATCGATCGGCAGCCCACGCTTTCGCTGTCGCGCCGAGGTCGAGGCGCATGCCGACCGGAACAGTGAGCAGGCAGGCCGCTTCGTCGAGCTCGATCTGATGCCACCGCGGGATGTGACGAATCGTGACGCGGAGCGCCCCACCGTTTGCAGGCACCATGGCGAAGTCGCGGTCATAGCCGAGCGTCTCGATCGCGCGCCCGAGCGTCGGGTCGACGTCGCCGTCGGTGAGCCGTGCCCCCCGCAGCGCGGCACCGATTGCTCCAGCGAGCACTGGGCTGATCGTTGTCGGCTGGCCGGCGTTCGCCCTGAGCTGCATCAGCTCGGAGTCCGGGCGGAACCGGCTGCAGGCTGCATCAAGGATGGCCAGGTCGTCGGTGAGCATCGCCCGCGCGGAGTCAAGCTGCGCCGCGTCGGTGACGACGATCCGGACGGTGGTGCCGATGGCGCCCCAGGCGCTCGCGTGCAGCCTCGCGGACTTCGTACGCCGGAGGGTCGACGTGGTGCTCATCACGACGCTCCGGAGGTGGCGACGGGCGGGAGGAAGCTGGTCGCTGGTGGTGTGCCGCCCTGCAACTGAGAACCGCCCTGCAACTGAGAACCAGAGTCATCATCGTTGCCGTTCGCGAACGGGTTCGTGAACGTGGTTCCTGTCGTGGCCGCGGTGCTGGCGTTCGTCGCCGTGGTCGAGCTCGGCAGGGTGAGCGCTATGGCGGCGGCGCCGACAAGTCCGGCTGCTCCGGCACCGAGAGTGAGGGCTGAGATCCGGGCCAGTCCCTTGTTGCGGGCGCCTTGTCGGTCCGAGCCAGGGGTGGGCGACGTGATCATGTCGTGCTCCGATCCCGGTTTGAGGGGCGCGGGACTCTGCGCTGTTGGTTTTCCATGCGTTCAGGTTTCAGCTCCTGGCTGTGCTGAGGTTGGGTACTTCCTCTGAATCGCCTCTGTGACTGAAGTCCGCCATGACGTCGGCACGGGCGAATCAACCACATAGCGTCCAGCCATGAAACCCAGAGGGAAACCTCAGTTTCAGCGGCCATCGTCTCCCTCATGGACCCGCTACTCCGGTGGGCAACGACGAAAGAGGACGACATGTTGGACAACGATGCGAGCAATGCCGGTCGACGCAAGCAGCGACTGGCCAGGGCTGTCGGGCTGCTCCTCGCAGGAGGTCTTGCCGGCGGCGTGCTAGCGGCCACCAACTCTGCTTCGGCGGCGGATACGACGAACACGACGGCAGCTGGCCAGACCGCTGCGGTCCCTGCCGCGGGAGGCCCGGCCGCCCACCCTGACGACGCCACTCCCGTGCGTGCCGGCGAGAAGGCGCTCACCGGCACCGACCTGGCAACCGCGAAGGCAGCTGCCCTCAAGGCCGTGCCCGGTGGGACGGTATTCCGGGTCGAGACCGACGCGGATGGCGCGGTGTTCGAGGCTCACATGACCAAAGCCGATGGTGCGCACGTCACCGTGAAGTTCGACAAGGACCTCAAAGTCACAGAGATCCAGGACGGGATGGGCGCCGGCGGACCCAGCGGGTCCAGGGGACATGCGGGAGCGGACCATGGCACTGGTACGGACTCAAGCGCTCCGGCCGCCTGATCGGCGAGCGAACGGGTTGACCTGGTGAAGAGGTCTCGCCATCAACCGAGAAACCCAATACCTCAAGAAGTCAGCGGCCGCGCGCAGGACACCCTCCTGCTCGCGGCCGCTGTCTCTGCTGAGGGTGCAGCGTCGGGTTGGCTGTCCGAGTCAGCGTGTGTGCCGCAGCCACCACAACCCGACGAATGGCAGCACGAGCGGCACGAAACCGTAGCCGCTGCCGAAACCGGTCCACACCGTTGCGTGAGGGAAGGAATCGGGAAACAGCCTGCTGGCGCCGCCGACCACGAGCACACCGACCAGCTCGACGCTGATGGCCATGGTTGCGAGACGCCGTGAGCTCACGTCCCCGCGAGCAAGTGAGACCGTCGCGACGATGTACACGATCCCGGCGAAAGCCGACAACAGGTAGGCAAGCGGGGCCTCGCTGAGCTTGGTAGCGATCTGCACCCCGGAGCGCGCAGTCGCTGCGAGCGCGAAGAGTCCGTAGACCGCGACGAGTATGCGGCCGAAGCCCTGTCCGGTGGGGGCGGGGCCGGACCGATCAACGGTGTCAGACAAGGGGACCCGTCCATACCTGCTGCACGCGCAGCACCATGACCGGCGTGAGGAGAAAAGCAAAGGCTATGACGAGTGTGCCCGACCGTGACCGTTCCTCCCGTGCCCAGGCGACGGCCATGGGGGGGATGGCCAGGCAGGCCAGCAGGTACCCGACGAACTCGGCCCGGGCGAAGTGGTGGTCGCTCCCGACCATCTGCACGATGCCCCCGATCAGGAAGCCGACGAGCAACGCTTCCAGCACACTGGCTGCCGCCAGGAGGGAGAGGCCTGGCGACCGGTTCATGGCAACAAGGACCAGCGTCCACACCGCGAGCATCAGGGCGATGACGGTGATCGCCGTCGCGTAGGAACCTGTCATGAACGTGATGCTGTCATGACAGCGGGCGGGCCGCCACCGAACGTTCGGCCCCCCTCTCGACGGCCTCCACCAGTCGCGGGCGCAGCTCGCGGGCGCTGATCACCGCGTCGACAGAGCCGACCCGCACGGCCCGCTCGATGCTGTGGATGGCGTCGAACTCCGCAGCGACCTCGCTGAGCTTCTCGGATCGGACGTTGGCGCGAAGCTTCGCGAGATCAGCGATCAAGGTGGCCGGAGGTGCGCCCTCGGCGCGGGCCAGCGCAGTCTCAAGCTCGGCGACCCGCGGGTCGGACGCCGTGCGCGAGTCCACCTCACCGGCGAAGACGACCGCCGCCGCCGGCGCGCCACCAATGACGGACGCGAACGAGCCCTCGACGGCAAGCACCGTCATCCCGGCATTGAGCGCCTTGGAGAACACCACGAACGCCCCGCCGTGATATCGCGACACGACGCAGAACACGATCGGCCCGATGAAGTTCACGATCGCCCGTCCGATCTCGGCGCCATACTCCAGCTGCAGGTGCCGCATCGAGTCCGGTGACCCGTCGAAGCCCGACAGGTTGGCCAGGACGACGACCGGACGGTTCCCGCTCGCGGCGTTGATCGCCCGGGCAGTCTTCTTCGACGATCGCGGGAACAGCGTGCCCGCTGTCCAGGTGTCGGGCCCATCGCTCGGGGGGAACCCGGGTCGGGGCTGGGGCCTGGACTCGATCCCGATCAACGACACCGGCCATCCGCCGAGGTGCGCGTCGAAGACGACGGAGGTCTCGGCGCCTTCCATGCCGGCCCAGCGCTCGAGCACGCGGTGGTCCTGGTCGGCAACCGCGCGCATCAAGGTGCGGATGTCGAAAGGCTTCTTGCGGTCTGGGTTGCTCGCCGACGAGAAGATGTCACCGACCGTGTGGAACTCGCTGTCAGCCACATCGTGCGGGTAGGCGCACACGTCGCGCTCGATCGGGTCTGTGGTCGCTGCCCGGCGCGGTGCGCCTTCGCCCGGCACGACGTAGGTGTGGTCGTAGTGCGCGAGCAACACGTTGCGGGCGCCGTACAGATCCGGCGCCCAGTACTGTGCCTGTCCATTCGGACCCATAACCCGGTCATAGCCGCCGATGCCGAAGTTGTCCTCCGCCGAGACCCCGCCGGAGAAGTCGAGCGACTGCTTGCCGGTCAGCACCATCGCGCTGTCTGGCGTCATCACGAGGATTCCCTTGGTGTGCATCAACATGGTGGCTTCCGCGTTCCAGTACGGCTGCGCCCCGACGTTGATCCCGGCCACGACGATGTTGATCTCGCCGCCGCCCTGGGTGAAGGTGACGATTCGACGAAGCGCCAGTGCCACCCAGTCCATGTTCTCGGTGCCGGACTCCATCGAGATGCGCGCGCCCGCTGACAGGGCGAACCACTCGACGGGGACACCGAGCCGCTCGGCCATGTCGATCGCGGCGATCACTCGCGCGCACTCGCCCTCGGCCACCGCCCCCAGGGCTCGGGTGGGGTCACCCAGCAGGACGACCCGCGTGACGCCCTCGGGATGTCGCGCGGTGACTGTGCGGGCCAGTCCGACCACCAGACCGGCGCGGTTGCCGCCCGGAGGGCGCTGCACCGGCACGAGTGCGCCGCTGTCGTCGAGATCGTGCTCGACGAAGCTGCCGCCGTGCCCGGCGATCAGACTCACCAGCTCGTATGGGTAGACCGTGCCGCGCCGGCGCGAGCGGAGCACCTTCTGCGCGTAGTCGTCCAGCGGTCGAAGTCGCTCGGTCGGTGGATCGGTCACCGCAATAACGACCCCGGCGCCCGGCTGGTAGGAGAACCGGACGGCAGCGACACGCGCCTGGCCGTCCGGGGTCGCGATACGGCCCTGTGCGAGAACCTCCTCGATGCCCGCGCCAGAGGTCAGCGGCGTGATGGTGCGTTGCAGTGCCGTGAGCTCATCAAGCGGCGCTGCGATCACGGGCCAGATGTGCAGGAAGACGTGGTTCATGTCCAACCGCTGCCCAGCCGCACCCCGCGTGGCCCGCTCCCGCCGGATTGCCTCCAGACAGCTGGCGACCGCACGCTCGGCGTGGGGCAGCGATGTCACGTGCCCTTCGGCGTCGCGCACGACGGCCATCTCACGAATCTGCGCCAGCGCGACCAGCCGTTGGTCGGCCGAATTGTTGGGTGCGACGCAGTGGTAAAGGAGCACGTCCTCGGGCGCGTCCAGCCGAGTGATCTGGAAGTCGCGCAACCTCCACAAGTTGAGCCGGCGACCGACCATGGGATGGACGCCGCGCACCAGATCATCCTCAACGAGGACGCTGTCGGGGCTCGGGCGGAACGTGAAGTACCACACCGGGCGGTCGCCGCCGGGACAGACCGCGACAGCGGTGCGTCGCACCCTCTGGGCAAAGGGGATCAGACTCAAGATCCGTTGCAGCGCGTCCGAGGCCTCGGTCACTGAGTCCGGTGCGTCGGGCCAGGACAGGTACAGGTCGACGACGACTGCGTGGCTGTCGGGCGCCTCCTCGAGCTGAGCATCGATCGCAGCGACCAGGTCTGACGACTGGACCAGCTCGGACGACTGGGCGATTGTCGTGATCAGTCGCGTGGGGCGTTCGTCCAGGGCATAGTCGGCCACGACTATCGGTCTCCCCGCAGCCATCAGCTGGTGCAGGTCGTGCAGCTCGTACTCGCGGTAGTGCCGGCGGACCAGCACCTCGAGCATCGGCTCTCGCTGGGGGAGTGTGTGCTCGATCCGGGCGGCCAGGAATCTCACGATCTGCTCGGGGATCGCAGCCAAGGCCTCCAGCCGCGTCGCGTAGTCGGCCGCGTCAGGGTGGGCCGCCAGGTAGGTGAGCTCAGCGGTCACGCCCGCCAGCACGGCACCGCGTTCGGCGTCGACCACCGGCTGGTCGAACCAGCGGAACCGGACGCTGCGCGCCAGGTTGCCCACCATCGGATATCGCAGCTGGGTGGCCAGGACCAACCGGTCCAAGACCTCTCGCACCTTGTTCCCGGCGCTGCCAGCGGGTGGCTGCTCGGACATCCAATACTGCAGGAGGGGGAGGACGACCAGATCGGACGCCATGCGCTGGGCCAGGAAGATCCGGAACACAGCCTCCTCGAGCGCTGGTCCGCGTTCGAGATCGCTGACGCCGTAGTGCGCGAGGGCTCGGGTAAGGCGGTGACGGAAGCCGTCTGGAAGGTGTTCGCGGTCGACGTCCAGGCTGTGCAGGTAGCTGTGAAAGTGCTCGCGCGGGCTGTGGACCAGTTCGCCGGCACCATCCTCTTCGGCCGGTCGATTACGGGCCAGCTCGGCCAGGTCGGCGAACGCGCTGAACACGTCGATCTCGTGATCCAGCAACGGCAGGCCGGTCGAGGACAGCTCGTTGCGTGCACGCTCGTAGCGGGCGAGCGCGCTGGTCGCGCCCGCTGGTGCGAGGTCGAAGCCCAGCAGCTGGCCGCGCAGGTCGTCAAGACTTCGAATGGCGCGGGTGGCCGCGGTCTCCTTCGTCGGCGCAGGCAGTTCCAGGGTCTTGAGCGGGGTGGCCACGACGGGTGCTCCCGGGGTAGTGACCTCGTTGTCGGCGACGGGCTCCAACCGGACGACCGGCGTTCCTGTCTCGACCTGACCACCGGTGCTGACGAACAGCTCGCGCACCTGGGCGGCGTACGGGGCGTGCAGCACCGTCTCCATCTTCATCGACTCCAGCACCAGCACCGGTGCGCCCGCCTCGACGCGGTCACCGACAGCCACAGGCGTCGCTACGACGAGCGCCGGTGCCGGCGAACGCAATACGCCGCCCTCGTCACGTGTGACCCGATGAGTGGTTGAGTTGACCTCGATCAGGTGCACGGGACCGTGAGTGGCGCTGATCAGTCGGTATCGGACGTTGCCAATGACCAAGCGGGCGACGTAGTCCCGCAGCTGTTCGAGGTCGGCGTCGATCTGCCGGTCCTGTTGTGCCGCAACGAATCCCACCCGGAAGCGGGTCGGACCGACCTGCGCGACGGTGACCCGATGTGACGTGCCGCGCAGCTTCAGCTCGATGGCGCGCCCGACCTCGTGCCGGGCCTGTGGCCGACCGCCGTGTGCGGTGGCGAGGAAGTGGAGTCGCTCCGCCTGAACCTGCTCCTTGTACGCCTCAATAGCAGCGGCGACGAGCGCGACCCCGGCGTAGCGGTCGGGTTGGAGCCTCCCCAGGCTGCGGACCCGGTCGATCCAGCCGGTGTCGGCACTGCCATCGATGATCTCGGGCTGGTCGAGCAGGTCGAGCAGGAAGCTCTTGTTGGTCGTGCCGCCCTCGATGAGGACAACAGTGTCGGCAAGCGCCCGGCTCAGCCGAGCACAAGCCTCCGCCCGGGTGCGCCCATGGGCGATGACCTTGGCGATCATTGAGTCGAAATCTGCCGGGATCAGATCGCCCTGGCCCANNCGGTCAGGGTCCTCGGCGTTCAGCCGCGCCTCGATGGCGTGCCCGAACTCGGTCGGGCGTTCCCCCTCGAGGCGACCCCCTGAGGCGACGTGCACCTGCGCCTTGACCAGGTCGAAGCCCGTGGTCAGCTCGGTGATCGGGTGCTCGACCTGCAGCCGGGTGTTGACCTCGAGGAACGCGAAGCTGCGTTCACCGGGGTGGTACAGGAACTCGACGGTTGCCGCACCGCAGTAGTCGACGGCAAGCGCGAGCCGCTCGGCCGATGCCTTGAGCTCGCCCACTTGCTCGTGGTCCAACAGAGGCGAGGCCGACTCCTCGATGACCTTCTGGTTCCGTCGCTGCACCGTGCAGTCGCGCACGCCGAGCGCCCACGCGGTTCCCTGCCCATCGGCGATGACCTGCACCTCAACGTGCCGTGCACCAGTGACAAGACGCTCGAGAAACACCACTCCGTTGCCGAAGGCGCGCGCCGCCTCGTCACGAGTACGTTCGAAGGCGTCGGTCAGCTCCTGGTCGGAGGTGACCACTCGAATGCCGCGACCGCCACCACCGGCCGTCGCCTTGAGCATCAACGGGTAGCCGATCTTGCTCGCAGCAGCCAGCGCCGCCTCGATGTCGTCAACCGCACCCCGACTCCACGGGGCGACCGGCACGCCAACCTCCTCGGCCAGCAGCTTCGAACCGATCTTGTCGCCCAGACGTCGCATAGCGCTCGCGCTCGGGCCGATGAACGTGACGTCGATCCGGGCGCACATCTCGGCGAAGTTCGGATCCTCGGCGACGAAACCCCATCCCACCCACGCGGCATCCGAGCCCGTCTCCGTCAGCGCACGTTCGAGGACGGCCAGATCGAGGTAGGGGCGATCCATGGCGGGGCCGAGGGAGTATGCCGAGTCCGCTTCTCGTACGAACATGGCCGACCGCTCGCCGTCGGTGTACAGGGCAACGGTCTCGATCTGGGCTCCGCCGAGCGCGTTGAGCTCTCGCACGGCGTGGATCAGTCGCATCGCGGCCTCTCCGCGGTTGACGATCGCGATACGGCTGACCATGTGGGGCGACTCCCTGAGTTCGGCGGATCCTCGTCCGCGAGGTCAGGGCTTCGCTCCCTCAAGAGCGCAGCGCCTTGAACGCGTCGGACGATGCTGAAATTGATGATGATGTGACCAAGAAGATGATGATGTGACCAAGAAGTTGTACAAGGCTAATCGGCGACCCTGAAGCGAGTCGTTCCGGTGTACCAACCCTTATGCTCGCCGTTGGTGTCCAGAGGGGAAGTCGGGCCGAGGAGGACGCGTGGAAGCCATCGAGTACCAGCGGTTCACCAACGACCTGGTTGCGTGGGCCATCCGTGAGGAGACCGTGATCGGACTGGTCGCAGTCGGGTCGACTGCGTCGGTGACGCACGCCCCTGACGAGTGGTCTGATCACGATGTCTTCGTCTTCACCGACGCAGGGGCCTCAGCCACCGACCGAACGCGGCGGGACACCGTGTAGGTCGAATCTGGTCTGGTCGCCGACTTTGGACCTTTCTACGTAATTTGTCGCAGGGGGGTGTCACACTGATTTTGGGGCGTGGGAAGCCCCAGATGTCTGACTCGTAGGCCGAGGCTTGAGGCGGGCCTCTGGTACGACTGGAAGACCGGGGTTGGGTCATGTGCTTTCTTGGTGATTTGGGTGGACCTTCATGACCACGGCGACGTGGGCAATTCTCGCGGTCACCTTGGCCGGGGCCATCGGCATCGTCATCGGCAGGTTGAGTGCGGCCGGCTCCACGACACCACAGCCCGCGGCGCACGCTTTGGTGATGCAGAACGAGCTGCGCGAGGCGCTGGATCTTGACCAGCTCGTGCTCCATTACCAGCCCAAGATAGAGCTCTCCACCGGCCGGGTCGTCTGCCTGGAGGCCCTCGTGCGTTGGCAGCACCCCGGACGGGGGCTGCTGATGCCCTCGGAGTTCCTGCCCGTGGCAGCGCAGTACCCCGAGTTGATGGAGTCCCTGACGGGCTGGGTGCTGCGACGTGCGCTTGGCGACTACAAGTCGTGGACTGCGGTCGGCCGCGGCTGGACGGTCGCGGTCAACATCTCCGCGGCAGACATCGGGTCGTTGGAGTTCGCCGGCACCGTTGGCCAGATCCTGGCGGAGGCAGGGGTGCGGCCCGACCGGCTCCACCTCGAGGTGATCGAGACGGAGTTGGCATTCGATA
>PKWT01000148.1:10342-12024 GCA_003132125.1 Micrococcales bacterium
GAGGTCAAGATCGACCGCACGTTTCTTGCCGCCTTGCCGGGCAGCGAACAGGACCAGGCCAAGGTGCGTTCGCTGATCGATCTGGGCCACAGCCTTGGATGTTCGGTCACCGCCGAGGGCGTGGAGTGGCAGGACGTCGCCGACTGGCTGGTGGACGCAGGGTGCGACCACGCGCAGGGATACCTCTGGCTACGCCCCCGTTCCTGGACCGAGGTTGCCCAAGTATTCGGCGCCACGAGCGCAACAACCGCAATGACCGCCTTGGGCGAAGCCGCAACGCAGAGCACACCGACGCCGGCCNNCGCTGGCAACCGTTGACCGGCAACGGTGCGGTAGGGGAGACAGTTGCCATCGATGAGTGACAAGCCCACGGTCCGAGGCGCCGCACTGGGGCAACACGCGGTGAGCTTCGAGGGTCTGTTGGAGGCTGTGCCGGACGCGTTGGTGGGGGTTGACCAGGCGGGCGTGATNNTGGTCGGCCAGCCCATTCAGACGCTGGTACCTGAGTATCTCTGGGAGGTCTACTCGGAGCACCGGGAAGAGTACTTCGCAGATCCCAGGAGCCGGTCCATGGGCCTGGATCTGGAGCTAAGCGGAAGGCAACAAGACGGAAGTGAGCTCCCGGTCAACATCAGTTTGTCCCACCTTGACACCGAAGACGTCCTGTTGGTGATCACGGCAGTGCGCGAGGTGAACGGACACGCTCAGGCGCTCGAAGACTCCAAGCTCTTGGCGGCGATCGTCGAGAATTCGAACGACGCCATCATCGCCAAGACGCTCGACGGCATGATCACGAGCTGGAATCCGGCCGCCGAGAGGATGTATGGCTACTCCAGCGAAGAGATGCTCGGCACGTCCATCGACCAGCTCAGCCCTGAGGGCCGGACCGGTGAGATCACCTCCATCCTGGCCAAGATCGAGGCCGGCTTGGATGTTGAGCACTTCGAGACCCTCCGCGTCCGAAAGGACGGGACGGTGTTCCCGGTCCTGCTCACCGTCTCGCCGATACGCGACGCCGACGGCGCAGTCGTTGGTGGATCCACAATCACCCGAGACATGACCCAAGAGAAAGAAGCCTTCGACGCGGCCCGCTCGATGATCGAGTCGAGCCTGGATTCTTTGGTCGCGATCAGCCCCGAGGGGATGATCACCGACGCCAACGAGATCACCGACGTCAACGAGGCCACCGTCAAGGTCACCGGCATACCCCGGCAGGAGCTGATCGGGACCGCATTCTCCGACTACTTCACCGAACCGGAGAAGGCCAACGAGATCTACCAGCGGGTGTTTGAGCAGGGGACGGCGGTGGACTACCCGCTGACGATGCGCCACCGGGACGGGACGCTGACCGAGGTCCTGTACAACGCGTCGGTCTACCGCGACGCCGGCGGCAAGGTGTTGGGTGTGTTCGCTGCGGCCCGCGACGTGACCAAACAGAGGCAGGCCGGAGCCCAGTACGCGCGGAGCCTGCTCGAAGCAGCCCTGGACCCGCTGGTGACGATCAGCCCCGAGGGGATGATCACCGACGTCAACGAGGCCACCGTCAAGGTCACCGGCCTGCTTCGCGAGGAACTCATCGGGACCAGCTTCTCCGACTACTTCACCGAACCCGACAAGGCCAACAAGGGCTACAGCTGGTGTTCGACCAGGGGTCGGTCACCGACTACCCGCTGACGATGCGC
>PKWT01000264.1 GCA_003132125.1 Micrococcales bacterium
GGCGCCCCCGGCAGGACTCGAACCTGCGACCTAGAGATTAGAAGGCTCTTGCTCTATCCGCTGAGCTACGGGGGCATGTCCCCCACAGCGGGCGCAGGCGACGCGAGAAGTGTAGGGGAGCAAGCGGCATACAGGGTGGCGGTGGCGCTTCCCCACGAGGCAGGGCGTCTGGATCGCCCCCAGAACCCAGATATTTCGAGCTTTTTGCCGCCCCGGCTTGAGATAGGGGCAGTGGACAGGGCAGGCTTGCGGCTTGTGACGGTTGGGGCTGATGACGCGGGACGGCTGACCGCTGTCCAGCAGCTCCGGATCGAGGTCGAAAAGGTCGCGCTCCCTCTGGAAATTCCCGGTGCAGCCGGGGCTCGTGTGTCGCAGTCCTTGTTGCTGAAGCAGCTCGACGACTACGTCATCCCGCGCCTGGCCTCGCTGGACGCACCCCTGCTGGCAGTGGTTGGGGGATCGACGGGCGCCGGCAAGTCCACACTGGTCAACTCGCTGGTCGGTTCGGTCGTGAGCCGCAGCGGCGTACTGCGCCCGACGACGCGGTGCCCGGTTCTGGTGCACCACCGCGACGACGCCGGCTGGTTCAGCGGGAGCCGAGTCCTGCCGGGTCTGGCTCGGGTGACGGGGGCCCACAGCGCGACCGACGACGACGGTGCGCTCCGCCTCGTCGCATCCGCGACGTTGCCAGCCGGTCTGGCACTGATCGATGCGCCGGATATCGACTCGGTCGTTCAGACGAACCGGGTTCTGGCCCGCCAGCTTCTCGCGGCCGCTGACCTCTGGATCTTCGTCACCACCGCCGCGCGCTACGCCGACGCCGTGCCCTGGGAGCTCCTTCGCGGAGCAGCCGAGCACGGCACCTCGGTCGCGATCGTGCTGGACCGGGTGCCGCTCGAGGCCATGGACGAGATCCGCAGCCATCTGGCGTCCATGCTCCGAATGCAGGGCCTGGCCGGCGCCCCGATCTTCACTGTCGCCGAGACGACGCTGACGGACGAGGGCCTGCTGTCCGGGTATGAGATCGCCCGGGTGCGTTCGTGGTTGTCGGCGCTCGCACGTGATGCCAAGGCTCGTTCGATCGTGGTACGCCGGACGCTAACCGGTGCTCTGACCTCCATGCATGACAGTGTCCTCACTCTCTCTGCCGCGACGGCCGAGCAGAACGCGGCGACGGCGGCTCTCCACCAGGAGGTGACGGCTGGTTATGTCGACGCGCTGAAGGCGGTCGAGCACGCCATGGCTGACGGGACCTTGTTGCGTGGCGAGGTTCTGGCCCGCTGGCAGGAGTTCGTCGGCACCGGAGAGTTCCTGCGTCAGGTGGAGGCGGGTATCTCACGGATGCGCGATCGGATCACCGCTGCTATCAAAGGCAATCCGCCGCCGACATCAGACCTGGGGGAGGCGTTGCAGTCCGGTGTCGCCGAGCTGTTGACGGCACAGGGGCGCGGTGCGGCGGCAACCATACTTCGACGATGGCGTCAGCTGCCCGGCGGTCCCGAGCTGGTGGCGGNNGTCGAGCGACTGGTGCGCGACTGGCAGGGCGAGGTCCTCGAGATGATCCGCGCCGAGGGCAACGACCGGCGGACCACTGCGCGCGTGCTTTCCTTTGGTGTCAACGGTGTTGGCGTGATTCTCATGCTCCTGGTGTTCAGCCAGACCGGTGGCATCACTGGCGGTGAGGTGGGCATCGCAGGCGGTTCGGCGGTTCTTGCCCAGCGCATCCTTGAGGCCATATTCGGTGANNCGTGACCTGGCTGCCAAGGCCCGTCGCCAGCTGATGGCCAGGACCGAGGACCTGTATGCCGCGGAGCAGGAGCGTATGCACGCCGCGGTTGCCGTCCTGTCGGTCAGCACAGGTCAGGAAGATCGGCTCAGAGAAGCTTTGGCCACTGTGGAGGCGGCGAGATGAGCGCGGCGAAGCGGAGGGGGACGAAGAGGGTTCCGGCCCAAGGGAACCTGGCGAGCAATGTTGCCGCCACGAGGGGTTCGGCCAACAGGGGCGTGCGGGCAGCTACGGACAAGGAGTCCTCAGCAGCATCGGTCTCGGATGAGGTGGTGTTGTCGTCCGAGGCGTCGTCCGAGNNCGAGGCGTCGTCCGAGGCGTCGTCCGAGGCGTCGGTGGGGTTGGTCCGCGCACGAGCCGATGCCTTGATGTCGGCGCTGGCATCTGGGGTCGGGCGACTGCCAGTGGATGGCGTTCATCGCGCAGAGGCCGCCATCATCAAGGCCGCCAAGAGGACGTCCATGTCCGGCGGACACACGGTCGTCGCGCTCGCGGGGGCGACTGGCAGCGGCAAGTCGAGCTTGTTCAACCAGCTGGTCGGGACCGAGGTCGCCACGGTCGGGGCCCGTCGTCCGACCACGTCGACGCCCACCGCGGCGGTCTGGGGGAGTGAGTCCGCTTCAGCATTGCTCGATTGGCTCAAGGTCGGCACTCGTCACGTGGTGAACGAAAGGCCTTCCGATACCAAGGGTTCCGACACCAAGGGTTCCGATGCAAAGGGTTCCAACATCGGCCCCGACGCCAGGCATGAGACGGGCTACGCGGCGTATG